>NZ_JBEORR010000045.1:0-60340 GCF_040302345.1 Streptomyces sp. NPDC126510
GGTTCTGCGCGGTATGCCCCGGGCGTCGCGACGCCGCGGAGATCCGTCAGAAACCCCCTAGGTCCGGGCAGGCCGAAGGGCCGCACCCCAGGCGTCCAACCCGCGGGGTGCGGCCCTTCGAGGACCGGTCGTCGTCAGACGGCGATCGCGACCTCCGCCAGGCCGCCCTGCTGGGCGACGACCGTGCGGTCGGCGGTGGCGCCGGGCACGAGGGCACGGACGGTCCAGGTGCCCTCGGCCGCGTAGAAGCGGAACTGTCCGGTCGCCGAGGTCGGCACCTCGGCCGTGAACTCGCCGGTCGAGTCCAGCAGACGGACGTAGCCCACCACGGGCTCGCCGTCCTTGGTCACCTGACCCTGGATGGTGGTCTCACCGGGCTTGATCGTCGAGGCGTCGGGGCCGCCGGCCTTCGCACCGCACATGTCGTACTCCTGAAGTCTGGAAAGGTCGGTCGGGGTTGGTTACTTGTTGGCGCCGAGCTCGATCGGCACGCCCACGAGGGAGCCGTACTCGGTCCAGGAGCCGTCGTAGTTCTTGACGTTCTCCACACCGAGGAGCTCGTGCAGCACGAACCAGGTCAGCGCGGAGCGCTCACCGATGCGGCAGTAGGCGATGGTGTCCTTGGCCAGGTCGACGCTCTCCTCGGCGTAGAGCTCCTTGAGCTCCTCGTCCGACTTGAAGGTGCCGTCGTCGTTGGCGTTCTTGGACCACGGGATGTTGCGGGCGCTCGGCACGTGGCCGGGGCGCTGCGACTGCTCCTGCGGCAGGTGGGCCGGGGCGAGCAGCTTGCCGGAGAACTCGTCGGGCGAACGCACGTCGACGAGGTTCTGCGAACCGATGGCGGCCACGACGTCGTCGCGGAAGGCGCGGATGGACGTGTCCTGGGCCTTGGCCTTGTAGTCCGTCTTCGGACGCTCCGGCACCTCGTCGCCGGCGACCAGCTCGCGGGCGTCGAGCTCCCACTTCTTGCGGCCACCGTCGAGGAGCTTGACGCTGTCGTGGCCGTACAGCTTGAAGTACCAGTAGGCGTACGAGGCGAACCAGTTGTTGTTGCCGCCGTAGAGGACCACGGTGTGGTCGTTGCCGATGCCCTTGTCGGACAGGAGCTTCTCGAAGCCCTCCTGGTCGACGAAGTCACGGCGGACCGGGTCCTGCAGGTCCTGCGTCCAGTCGATCCGGATGGCGTTGCGGATGTGGTTCTTCTCGTAGGCGGACGTGTCCTCGTCCACCTCGACGATGGCGATGGTCGGGTCGTCCAGGTGCTCCTGGAGCCAGTCGGCGTCAACCAGGACGTCGTTGCGGCTCATGCTTCTTCTCCTCCGGGGCAGTTACGGCGGGGCGTGCGAGGTGTGCAGGGCGCGCCCTTGAGGCAGGGCGGCGCACGGGTGCCCGTGATGCGGGGCTGCGGGGATGCGCGCGCCGGCGCGACTGCCGACGCGATCGCTCAGAAGGTGCGACAGAGCATGGCGGCGACGCGGCACAGGTCTACTGCCCGCCGCTTCGTGAGGTCCGCCTGTCGCTTCATAGCGTCGATCGTAGGGACGGACGGGCGGGCATGTCACCGGCGTGTCGCATGCTGAGACGCAATGATCCGCGATGTGGGACCGGAAGGCTGCGCGAGGCCTCGGGGCCAGGACCGTGGCCCGATGTATCGGCCGTCACCTCTGAGCGGCGGACGTCACCGTCTCGCCCACCGGACACCGCTGGTCCACCGCCCTGCGCCCTCCCTACCCGGCCAGCTTGACGTCGGAACCCTTCACCGTGATCTCCACGCCGTCCGGGGCTGCCTGGACGGTGTCCACCTTGATGCCGCCGGGCAGGCCGTCGATCTTCTGCTGGAAGTCGGTGATCGCCCGCACGCGGTTCTCGGCGATGTCGACACCGCCGAAGCTGGGCAGGCCGTCGGCGTGCACGCGGACGGTGCCGTCCTCCACCTTCACGGAGCTGAGCACGGAGACCGGCTTCGGGAGCTTGGCGCCCAGCACGGTGGCCTCGACCGTGACCTTGATCTTGCCGTTGCCGCCGTCGGAGAGGCCGATGACGTTGGCGGTGACGCCAGGGGCGACCTGCGTGGGCTCGGACTTCGCCGTCTTCAGCAGCTCGTCGTAGGCGATGGTCGCGGTGCCGGTGGCGCTGGTGGCGGTGGCGGAGCTGTAGTCGCCGGAGAACTCGACGCCCTTCATGTCGGCCTGGAGGTCGTCGATGCGGATCTTCCGGCCGCCGTTGCCCGCGGCGGCCTCGTAGTCCTTGATGCCGACCTCGATGTCGTCCAGGGAGCCCCCGGCGACCTGGGTGAGGAAGGGGAAGCCCTTGATCGACACGTCCGGGGTCGCCGACAGATTCTCCGTGGTCTTCAGCCGGTCGGCGGCCTCGTCCTCGGCGAAGTTGACCGCGACGCGATCGGCGATCACGAAGAGACCGCCCAGGATCACGACGAAGATCAGCAGTATTCGCAGTGCGCGCATGCGTTGTGTCCCCCACCGGTCCGGTGTTTCGACGACCCGGTGGCCGTCCCTTGCGCGAGGGTAACGCCGAGCGGAAGGGGAATCGGGGAATTGTTGATCATCTGTGACAGACCGGAAGCCCGGCGTCCGGGACTCCGCGCTACGCCAGCGCCCGCCCCAGGACGTACACGGCCGGGGCCGCCGCGGCCAGGGGCAGGGCCACGCCCGCCGTGAAGTGGACGAACCTGGACGGGTAGTCGTAGCTCGCGACCCGGTGGCCGATCAGGGCGCACACGGCGGCGCCCGCGCCGAGCAGGGCGCCCGACGTGCCGACGTCCGTGACCGACCCCATCGCGATGCCCGCACCCGCCGCGGCGAGCAGGGACACCACCACCGAGGCCGGGGTCGGCAGCGGCAGGGCGCGGGCCAGGACGGCCACCGCCACGGCCACCGCGCCCACCGTCACCGCGTCGGCGGCGGCCGCGAGGTACCCGCCGGCCACGATCGCCAGCGCCGAGGCCGCGACCGTCGCCATCAGGCCGTACATCCGCTCGTCCGGGTCGGCGTGCGACCGCAGCTGCAGGACCAGCGCGAGCAGCACCCACACCCCGAGCGTGCCGAGGATCGCCGACGGTGAGCGGTCCGAGACCAGCAGCGCGGCGTCGGCGGCCAGCGCGCCCGCGAAGCCCAGGGCGATGCCCTGCCGGGCGGGCCACATCCCGTTCAGCCGGAACCAGCCCGCCGCCGTGACCGCCTGGAGGACGACCAGCGGCACCAGCAGCGCGTACGTCCCGAGCGCCGCCGCACCGGCCAGGAGCAGCCCGAGCAGTGCCGTCAGCGCGGCCGGCTGCATCCCGGGCTCGATGATCGGGGAGCGCCCCTCCGCCCGGGCCCGCTGGGCGTCCGTGACGCGCGTGTTGCCGCCGACGGTGGCGGGGCCGTAGCCGGAAGCGGAGGTGCCGGCGGCGTCGGCTCCGGCCGATGCTTGCGGTCCCTGGGGCGTCCGGGGGTTCTGGGGCGACTGGGGCGACTGGGGCGACTGGGGCGACTGGGGCGACTGGGGCGTCAGTATCGCCGTCTCCGGGTCCGGCGCCTGCGCGGTCACCGGCTGGTGGTTCTGCGTCTCCCAGGTCTGCCCCTGCCACTGCTGCGTGTGCTGCTGCTGAGCGGCGTGCGGGTCCTCGTACCCCTGGCCCGGGTAGCCCTGCCCGGGCCACGCCTGCGGCTGCTGCCCGTAGGGGTCGTAGCCGTCGTACGGCCGGTGGGGCTGGTTCGGCTGGTCGGTCATCGTCATCCTCCTGCGAACGGCGGGAGCACCTCGACCGTGCCGCCGTCGGCCAGCCGTACCGTCTCATGTCCGCGGGTGCCCACGGGGTCACCGTCCACGAGGAACGAACACCGGCGCAGCACGCGCTCGAGTTCGCCGGGGTGCCGCTCGCGCACCCCGTCGAGCGCCTCGGCGAGCGTGGCCGCCTCGTACGGCTCCTCGGCCACCCCGGCCGCGGCCTTGGCGGCGGCCCAGTAGCGCACCGTGACCTTTGGCATCTGCTTCCTCAATGAATTCGACGGTGAACCCCGTCAGGCTAGCCCGCCCGGCCGACGCCCCACTCCCCGATCCGGGCCAGCAGCTCGTCGTCCGCCGCGTGCTCGGCGTGCCCCATACCGGGCTCCAGCCACAGTTCGCCCTGGTCACCGGCGGCCGCGGCCAGCATCCGCGGATGGTCGACGGGAAAGTAGCCGTCGGCGTCGCCGTGCACGATCAGCAGCGGGGTCGGGGCGATCCTGGGCACCGCCTCCACCGGCGAGAGGGGCACCGGGTTCCAGTCCCGGTGGTGGATGCGGGTACGGAATCCGTACCGGCCCACGACCCGCCCCTCGGGGCGGGTCACCAGCCAGTGCAGCCGCCGCATGGGCGCGGTGCCCCGGTAGTACCAGCGGGCCGGTGAGCTGACCGACACCACCGCGTCGGTCTCCCGAGGGTGCAGCGCCGCGTGCCGGAGCACCACCGAGCCGCCCATGGAGAAGCCGACGGTCACCACCCGCGCGTGCCCGCGATCGCGCGCCCAGGCCACCGCCGCGGCCAGGTCGAGCACCTCCCGGTCGCCGACCGTGGAGTGGCCGCCGGACATCCCGTGCCCGCGGAAGGAGAAGGTGACCACGCCCCCGTACCGGGCGAACGCCTCCGCGATCCGCCGCACGTGCGGGCGGTCCACCGCGCCGGTGAAGCCGTGGGCGACGACGAACACCGGATGACCGGAAGGCGTCCCGGAGGTGTCGCGCACCGCCGCCCCCGGCTCGTACACGGCGTCGATCGCGACACCGTCGGACGTCCGCAGAAACGCCCGCGACGACATCCGCACACGCTTTCCCCCGTTCGTCTCGGAATGCGGACGATCGGTGGAACGCGCCACATGACCTGCCGGACCAGAGCTCATGTGGGCTATTCTGCTGGGCAGAGGACTCGGGCAACGTAGCCCCCGGGTCCTTTTGTGCTTTCGGAAGCGTTGTATACGACGCGGGAAACCGCAGGTGTACGGGGCCTTCGGGATCGCAGAGCGGTGCTGTGCCAACAAACGTCCTCGCAGGGACCGAGGAGGAACCAGACATATGAGTTCTCTGCTGCTCCTGACCAATGCCCTCCAGCCGTCGACGGAGGTGCTCCCCGCCCTCGGACTGCTCCTGCACAACGTGCGTGTGGCTCCCGCGGAGGGCCCCGCCCTCGTCGACACCCCCGGCGCCGACGTCATCCTCGTCGACGGCCGGCGTGATCTGCCCCAGGTCCGCAGCCTCTGTCAGCTGCTGCGCTCCACCGGACCGGGCTGCCCGCTCGTCCTGGTCGTCACCGAGGGCGGCCTCGCCGCCGTCACCGCCGACTGGGGCATCGACGACGTCCTGCTCGACACCGCCGGCCCGGCGGAGGTCGAGGCGCGGCTGCGGCTGGCCATGGGGCGGCAGCAGATCGTCAGCGACGACTCCCCCATGGAGATCCGCAACGGCGACCTGTCGGTCGACGAGGCCACGTACTCGGCCAAGCTCAAGGGCCGCGTCCTCGACCTCACCTTCAAGGAGTTCGAGCTCCTGAAGTACCTCGCGCAGCACCCCGGCCGGGTCTTCACCCGCGCCCAGCTGCTCCAGGAGGTCTGGGGCTACGACTACTTCGGCGGTACGCGCACGGTCGACGTGCACGTACGGCGGCTGCGCGCCAAGCTCGGCCCGGAGCACGAGTCGCTGATCGGCACCGTCCGGAACGTCGGTTATCGATTCGTTACGCCGGAGAAGCCGGAGAAGATGGAGCGCGCCGCCGAGGAGGCGAAGGCCAAGGTGGCCAAGGCAAAACAGGACACCGCGGACAAGTCGGCCGCCCCGGACGCCGCCGACGCCCACGCCAAGGCCTGAGAGGCGTCATGCGGCCCCGACCTGGGCATCGCTCCCCGCACAGGGTGTCCCGGACGGCGGTCGGGATATCGTACGGAACCTCCTTTACGCCCTGCCCGCAGCAGGTATATCCGCGTAGACTCCGCGCGTGGCCAAGGTGACTCGGGATGATGTGGCGCGGCTGGCAGGGACTTCCACTGCCGTGGTCAGCTACGTCATCAACAACGGACCCCGGCCGGTCGCCCCGGCCACGCGCGAGCGTGTACTCGCCGCGATCAAGGAGCTGGGGTACCGGCCCGACCGGGTCGCCCAGGCGATGGCCTCCCGGCGCACGGACCTCATAGGCCTGATCATCCCGGACGCCCGCCAGCCCTTCTTCGGGGAGATGGCGCACGCGGTCGAGCAGGCCGCCTCCGAGCGCGGAAAGATGGTCCTCGTCGGCAACACGGACTACGTGGCCGAGCGCGAGGTCCACTACCTGCGCGCCTTCCTCGGGATGCGCGTCTCCGGCCTGATCCTCGTCAGCCACGCGCTCAACGACCTGGCCGCCGCCGAGATCGAGGCCTGGGACGCCCGCGTCGTGCTGCTGCACGAGCGGCCCGAGGCCATCGACGACGTCGCCGTCACCACGGACGACCTGGGCGGCGCCGAGCTCGCCGTCCGGCACCTGCTGGAGCACGGCTACGAGTACGTCGCCTGTATGGGTGGCATAGCCGAGACGCCCGCGGTCGGCGACCCGGTCTCCGACCACGTCGAGGGCTGGCGCCGCGCGATGGAGGACGCCGGGATCTCCACGGAGGGCCGCCTCTTCGAGGCCCTCTACAACCGCTACGACGCCTACCAGGCCGCCCTGAAGATCCTCTCCGGCCCCGAGCGCCCGCCGGCGATCTTCTGCTCCACCGACGACCAGGCGATCGGCCTGCTGCGCGCGGCGCGCGAGCTGCGCATCGACGTCCCCGGCGAGCTGGCGGTGGCCGGCTTCGACGACATCAAGGAGGCGGCCCTCGCGGACCCGCCCCTGACGACGGTCGCGTCCGACCGTCCGGCCATGGCCCGGACGGCGGTGGACCTCGTCCTCGACGACGGGCTGCGGGTCGCGGGGACCCGGCGGGAGCGGCTGAAGGTCTTCCCGTCGCGTCTGGTCACCCGGCAGTCGTGCGGCTGCCCGTAGGCCCCTGAATCCGGGGCGGCGGGCCTCTTTATATCGGGCATACGAGGTTCTGTCGGGCTTCTCAGGGAGCACTCAGGAAGCTCTCATGGTCGGGCGACAAGCTCTGTTCCATGACCGAGAGCTTCCACCGCAGTGGCGAGTACGAGAACCCTTACGAGGGTCAGCAGCAGGCCCCGGTGAACCCCGAGTGGCCGCCCCCGCCGGCGTACGCCCCGGCACATGCTCCGCATCCGAAGAAGCGCAACCGCGGCCCCCTCGCCCTGATCGCCGCCGTGGCGATCGTCGCGGCGGCGATAGGCGGCGGCACCGCGTACGGCATCCAGGAACTGACCGGCAACGACACCGTCGCCTCCAGCTCCACCAGCACCAACGTGGTCCCGTCCAGCCAGAAGGGCACGGTCGCCGGGGTCGCGAAGGCGGTCAGCCCGAGCATCGTCGAGATCAGCGCCGACTCCAACGCCGGGTCCTCCACCGGCTCCGGCGTGATCATCACGAGTGGCGGCGAGATCGTCACCAACAACCACGTCGTCGCCGGGGCCTCCCAGATCAAGGCGACGACCAGCGACGGCAAGTCGTACACCGCGAAGGTCGTCGGCACCGACAGCAAGAAGGACTTGGCGCTGATCAAGCTGGAGAACGCCTCCGGCCTGAAGGCGGCCACGCTCGGCGACTCCGCAGGACTCCAGGTCGGCGACCAGGTCGTGGCGATCGGCTCCCCCGAGGGGCTGTCCGGCACCGTCACCAGCGGCATCATCTCGGCCCTCGACCGTGACGTCACCGTCCCGACCGAGGAGGGCCAGGACCAGAGCCAGCAGCAGTGGGGGCAGGGCCAGGGGCAGGGCGACCAGTGGCCGTTCGAGTTCGGCGGCCGCCAGTTCAACGGCGACACCGGCTCCGACACGACGACGTACAAGGCGCTCCAGACCGACGCGTCCCTCAACCCGGGCAACTCCGGCGGCGCGTTGATCGACATGAACGGCAACATCATCGGGATCAACTCCGCGATGTACTCGCCGACCAGCCAGGCCTCCTCGTCCTCCGACGCCGGCAGTGTCGGCCTGGGCTTCGCCATCCCGATCAACACCGTCAAGGCCGACCTCGCGAAGCTACGGGCGGGTTCGACCGACTGAGTCCGAGCACCCGACAGCGAGGAGTACGGCGATGATCCAGCAGGTTGTGCACACGGAGCCGGGCGGCGGGGACCCGGCGGCGATCGGGCAGGCCCTGGCGGTGGCCTACGCCCTGCACGCCCCGACGGGCCGGCCGGCGGAGGTGGCGCCGGCGGCCACGACGACGCGCAGGACGGGCCGCCCCGCGAGGGCTCGACGCCGAACGGGACGAGCCTGAGGCGCCTCCTGCCACAGCCCACCACCGGGCAGACGCTCCTCCCGGACCGCCACCGCCCCCACGGGCCGGCACTCCCCCCGCCCCCGCCCGCCGGCGTGCGACGCTGAGAGCGTCAGAGCAGCAGCACCCCCGTCCCCCTTCACACCCGAGGACTCCGAGCCATGAGCCCCGCAGACGGCGACCGTGACCCGCAGCGCATCCTGATCGTCGACGACGAGCCGGCCGTACGCGAAGCACTCCAGCGCAGCCTCGCGTTCGAGGGATACGGGACCGAGGTCGCCGTCGACGGCGCGGACGCCCTGGACAAGGCGGCGGCCTACCGGCCCGACCTGGTGGTCCTCGACATCCAGATGCCGCGCATGGACGGCCTGACGGCGGCACGCCGTATCCGCGCCACGGGCGACACCACGCCGATCCTGATGCTCACGGCGCGCGACACGGTCGGCGACCGCGTCACCGGCCTCGACGCGGGCGCCGACGACTACCTGGTCAAGCCCTTCGAACTGGACGAACTCTTCGCCCGGATCCGCGCCCTGCTGCGCCGCAGCTCCTACGCGGCGGCCGTGGGCGCGGCCGACCCGGCCGACGAGGACGCGCTCACCTTCGCCGACCTGCGCATGGACCTCTCCACCCGCGAGGTCACCCGGGGCAGGCGCCAGGTGGAGCTGACCCGGACCGAGTTCACGCTCCTGGAGATGTTCATGGCGCACCCGCGCCAGGTCCTCACCCGGGAACAGATCCTCAAGGCCGTCTGGGGCTTCGACTTCGAGCCCTCGTCGAACTCCCTCGACGTGTACGTGATGTACCTGCGCCGCAAGACCGAGGCGGGCGGGGAGCCGCGCCTCGTCCACACGGTGCGGGGCGTCGGTTACGTGCTGCGGCAGGGCGGCGCGGAGTGAGTCCCAGGACGGTCGTACGGCGTTTCCGCTCCCTGCCGATCCGCTCCCGGCTGGCGCTGCTGGTGGCGGCGGCGGTGGCGTTCGCGGTGGCGGCGGTGTCGGTGACCTGCTGGTTCATCGTGCAGGGGAAGCTGTACGACGAGATCGACAACGACCTGAAGTCGTCGGTCGCGCCGCTGCGTTCGGACGAGTTCCAGGCGCTCACCGACGAGTGCCTCCAGAGCCCTTCCGACTCGCTGGGCATGGGGTCGCGGCCCAAGACCTACGGGCAGCTGGTCCGCGTCGACGGCAAGCTGTGCCTCTTCCCGAGCTCCACGACCCAGGTGCGCGTCACCGGCGACGACAAGGCCGTGGCCAAGAACCCCGACCCGAACCAGGGCCGCATCCGCGACGGCACGGACGACCACGGCAACAAGCTGCGCGTCCTGACGACGGCGGTCGTCATCAAGGACGGGCCCGTGACCCGGGGCGTCGCCGCCGACTACTCCCTCGTCATCGCCCTGCCGCTCAAGGGCACCCAGTCCACGCTCAACGAACTGGCCCTGATCCTCCTCCTGGTCTCCGGCGTGGGAGTCCTCGGTGCGGGAGCCGCCGGTCTGGCCGTCGCCCGGGCCGGGCTGCGCCCCGTCGACAAGCTGACCGAGGCGGTCGAGCACGTGGCCCGCACGGAGGACCTGCACATCCGCATCCCCGTGGAGGACGACAGCGAGGACGAGATCGCCCGCCTGTCCCGGTCCTTCAACTCGATGACATCGGCGCTGGCCAGCTCCCAGGAGCTGCAGCAACAGCTGATCGCCGACGCCGGCCACGAACTCCGCACACCCCTCACGTCCCTCCGCACCAACATCGAACTCCTCACCCGCAGCGAGGAGACGGGCCGCCCCATCCCCGAGGCGGACCGCAAGGCGCTGCTCGCGTCGGTCAAGGCGCAGATGACGGAGCTGGCCGCGCTCATCGGCGACCTCCAGGAACTGTCCCGCCCCGACACGGGCCAGCACGGGGGCCGGACACAGATCGTCGCCTGGCAGGACACGGTCGAGTCGGCACTGCGGCGGGCCCGGCTGCGGGGCCCGGAACTGACGATCACGGCGGACGTCGGGCCCTGGTTCGTCCGCGCGGAACCCTCCGCCCTGGAACGGGCGATGGTCAACATCCTGGACAACGCAGTGAAGTTCAGCCCGCACGGCGGCACGGTCGAGGTCCGCCTGACCGAGGGCGTCCTCACGGTCCGCGACCACGGCCCGGGCATCCCCGCCGACGAACTCCCCCACGTCTTCGACCGCTTCTGGCGCTCCCCGAGCGCACGGGCCCTCCCGGGCTCCGGCCTGGGTCTGTCGATCGTGGCCCGCACGGTGCAGCAGGCGGGCGGCGAGGTGTCCCTCTCCCCGGCGGAGGACGGCGGCACGACGGTGACGGTACGACTGCCGGGGGCGTCGGTGCCTCCCCCGGAGGACCCTCCTGCCCCGGCCTGATCCCAACCATGGAGCGTCTGGGCCACCACTGCCTCTGCCCACCTGACCTCACGCCCGCCCCGGCGGCCCATACGCTCCACTCTGAGGCTGCTCCCCAGGACCGGGGCTGACGGCCCGCAGGGGTGGCACCCGATAAAAAGGGACATGCCCCCCGCCCAGCTGTCGATGTCCTGTCATACCCACCAGTAGCGCGAACTCCTGCTCCTGTTCTGACATCTTCGTCGCCGTCACACATCCGCAAGCAGGAGTGAGCCCCCCACATGCGTCTCATTCGCACGTCAACTCTCAGGAAGTGCGGCATAGTTGCCGCCTCCGCCGCCCTCGCCGTCACCGGACTGCTCACCGGTGCGGGCACCGCCGCCGCCGGGCCCGCCGGGGCGACCAACATCCGGGGCGTGGACCCCGGGGACACCGACCTGATGATCGAGCGGCTCTGCAGCCAGGAGACGAGCCTGACCGGCGTGTACGGCGCCCTCAACGTCGACACCGGTGAGTTCAAGACCCGGGACGAGTACCTTCGGGACGTCATCGGGCTGTGGGCGCCCGCGGGTCCCTGGGAGCTGTTCCGCGGCTGGTGCGGATACGCCGAGGCCTCCACCTGGTCCATCAAGGGCGAGACCGTCCGCACGTCCCGGTGGATCGGCAACCAGGGCTCCGCCGACGACAAGGAGACCTTCGTCAGCAGCTACAGCACCAAGACGTTCGCGAAGAAGAGCGTCGGCGGTTCCATCAGCCTCTCCCTCGCCAAGAGCATCTTCAGCGGGACCGTGGGCGGCAGCGCCGGGTACGAGTGGGGCTGGGAGAAGGAGTCCAAGTTCGAGACCCGCAGCGAGAAGACCATCCCGCCGTGCCGGCAGGTCGCCGTGACCTGGACGCCGTACCAGCGCGTGGTGCGCGTCAACCCCGTCTTCTACGTCGAGGACTACCAGTGGAACAAGGGCGACGGGGACCGGACCGTGCACAGCTGGCGTGACCGGGGCTACCAGACCATCTACTCGCACGGGTACTACATCGACGGCATCTCCGACAAGCTCCTGCCCAGCGGCCAGCCCGACGGCCGTGAGGACAAGATCGAGGAGAAGCTCGACCCCAAGTCCTGCACCCAGTAGGGCACACCGGCAACCTTTCCGTGTGGGGCGGCGACTGCTCAGCGGTCATTCCCCCACACGGAACGGATCGCCGCATGAGTGAGCCGCGCAGCAAGGCCCGTCACCGCAGAAGCCGCACCGCCCTGGCGGTCGGGGTCCCCCTGGCCCTGACCGCCGCCGGTACCTTCGCCTACGGCACCGACCTCGGCGTCCTGGGCTCCACCGCACTGCAGGCCTCCGCCGCCACCTCCACCTCCGCCACCCCCGCCTGGGCCGCCGACACCGCCGACGGGTTCGCATCCGTCGACTCCCTCGGGCAGAACGGGACGTACGGCGGGCGCGGCGGCCAGGTCGTCACCGTGAAGACGCAGGCCGAGCTGGAGAAGTACGCCACCGCGACCCAGCCGTACGTCATCGTCGTCGCCGGGACCATCGCCATGAACCCGGTCGGCAAAGAGATCAAGGTGCAGTCCGACAAGACCATCGTGGGTCGGGGAACCGCCGGGCACATCGTCGGCGGCGGGTTCTTCCTCGGCCGGGGCGTGCACAACGTGATCATCCGGAACCTGACCATCCGGGACGCCTACCAGGGGATCTGGAACGACAAGGACCACGACTTCGACGCGGTCCAGATGGACGGCGCCCATCACGTCTGGATCGACCACAACGACCTGCGGCACATGGCCGACGGGCTCATCGACGTCCGCAAGGACTCGACGAACGTCACCGTCTCCTGGAACAGGCTGAGCGACAACAACAAGACGTTCGGCATCGGCTGGACCGAGAACGTCAAGACCGACATCACGATCCACCACAACTGGATCCGCGAGACCGAGCAGCGCAACCCCTCCACGGACAACGCCGCCCACGCGCACCTCTACAACAACTGGCTCGAGGACGCCCCGGGCACCGCCATCAAGTCGGCGTATGGGAACTACTCGCGCGGCGGCACGAAGATGGTCCTGGAGAACTCCCTCTTCCAGGGCATCAAGAACCCCGTCGTCAAGGACAGCGGCGCCACCGTCGTGCAGCGCGGCAACTCCTTCTCCGGCACCAGCGGGCGCAACGAGAGCGGTGGGAGCGCCTTCGATCCGAAGACGTACTACCCGTACACCCTCGACAAGGCCGCCGACCTCCCGTCCGTCCTCAAGGCCGGTGCGGGCCCCCGTGCCTCCCTCGGTACGACCGCCGCCTCCACCAAGGCCGTCGCCGCCACCACCCTCACCGTCGCCAAGGACGGCAGCGGTCAGTACAAGACCGTCCAGGCCGCCGTGAACGCCGTGCCGGCGAACAACCCCTCGCGCGTGGTGATCGCCGTGAAGCCGGGGACGTACCGGGAACTGGTGAAGGTGCCCTCCAACAAGCCGCACGTGACCATCCAGGGCACCGGCGGCAGCCGCAAGGACACCACCATCGTCTACAACAACGCCTCGGGGACCCCCAAGCCGGGCGGCGGCACCTACGGCACGGGCGGCAGCGCCACCGTCGCCGTCGAGGCCGACGACTTCCAGGCGCGCAACCTGACCATCTCCAACGACTTCGACGAGAAGGCCAACCAGAACATCAAGGACCAGCAGGCCGTCGCGCTGCGGACCGCCGCCGACAAGGTGTTCCTGGACGGGATCATCGTCAGCGGGGACCAGGACACCCTGCTGCTCGACACCGCCGCCAAGGACAAGCTCGGGCGGGTCTACGTCAGCAACTCGTACGTCGTCGGCAACGTCGACTTCATCTTCGGCCGGGCCACGGCCGTCGTCGACAAGTCCGTGATCACGCTGAAGAAGCGCTGGGACGGCACCTCGACCGGGTATGTCACCGCGCCGAGCACCGCCGCGAACCGCAAGGGCATCCTGATCGCCAACTCCACGGTGAACGGGGACGTCTCGGCCGGCGGCTTCTACCTCGGCCGGCCCTGGCACGCGGGCGGGGACGCCTCCCTCGATCCGCAGACCACGGTCCGCAACACCAGTCTGAGCAACGCGATCAAGCCGACCCCGTGGACCGACATGAGCGGGTTCTCGTGGAAGGACGACCGCTTCGCCGAGTACAAGAACTACGGCGCGGGAGCGGGCCCGGCCGGCACGAACCGGCCGCATCTGTCCGACGCGCAGGCCGCGAACCAGGAGGTCGCGGACTGGCTCGCCGGCTGGACGCCCTCGGCGTCCTGAACAGCTCCCTTCCGGGCCCGGCTGACGAGCGGCGCCGGGCCCGGGAGGGCCACCACCTCAAGGGTGCTTACTGGTTCCAGGCGTAGTGCAGCCGGTCCAGGCCGCTCTGGTTGTTCACCGTCAGGCTGAGGTTCGTACCCGTGCCCTGGAGCGTGGTGAGGGAGTAGGTGTCACCGTTGCGCAGGCCGGGCCAGTAGACCGAGCCGAGGCCCAGCTCCCGGATGGTGTCGGTCGCGGCCTGGATGTAGGCGATCTCGTTGGAGGTGCCCGCCGGGCCGTTGTAGTCCAGGCCGGTGGTCATCGAGGCGCCGAACTCGTCGAGGATCGTGCGGGAAGCGCAGTCGCCGATGCGGCTCTTGAAGTCGGCCTTCCACTGGTCGACGCTGGTCCAGTCGGTGTGCCAGAAGCCGTAGTTGTGCAGGGCCAGGCGGACGCCCTTGAGGCGCGGGTCGGCGCAGACCGGCTTGACGTCCTCGCTGTACTTGTAGCCGCCGATCAGCACCCGGTCCCGGGGCACGTTGCGGTGGGTGGTCACCCACTTCGCGGCGATGTCGGTCCACTCCTGCGCGGTGTAGCCGAACGGCTCGTTCATCGGCTCGAAGTACACCTTGGAATTGCCGGCGTAGGCGGAGGTGATCCGCGCCCACATCCGGTCCCAGGACGCCTGGTCGTCGATCTTGCCGTCCTTGGCGTTGTCGGCCTCCCAGTAGCCCAGGATGACCTTGAAGCCCTTGGCGGTGGCGGCGTCGATCGCGCCCCGGTACGACTTCCAGAACGGCCCGTTCACCGACGTCGGGTTGACCGGGAGGCGGACGGTGTTGGCGCCGAGCTTGGAGAACCCGCCGATGATCGCCTTGGACTTGGCGTAGGTCGTGGCGTAGCTGTCGGAGGTGGACAGGCCCGAGGGCACGACCGCGTCGTGGGCGTAGTTGTCGCGCGGGTCGGCCCAGTTGACGCCCTTGAAGTCGCTGACGGGCGGCGGGGTGGGACGGTGGGCGGGAGAGGCGGCCGCGGGGGAGGCGAACGCCCCGCCGAATGCCGTGACGCAGGCCAGGAGCGCCCCCGCGGCTGCTGTTCCGCGCTGGTTCTTTCGGGACACGACATCCCCTTCTGAGCAGGTGCACGGGTGAGCGGCCGTCGGACGGACCGCTCATGGGAGCACGAAACTAGAAGGGATCTCGAACAGAGGTCAACACATCAGCACATAAAGTTTCCCCCGGGTAGTGATTCCGGGGCCTCAGCTGGACTTCTCCCCATCCGAGGACGACGACGACATGTCCTCCAGATTCTTGCGCGCCTTGTCCGAGAGCTGCTTCTTCCCCGCCAGCACGTCCCGGTAGTACTGCGCGCCCTTGTCCTTGGCCATCGGGAAGTCCTCCTCGAACTCCTCCGCCTCGTGGTAGGGGCTGCCCTGCTTGGTCAGGGCGCTGCGCATGGCCTTGCCGGCCCCGGCGAACCTGCGCTCCTCGGACTCCTTCATGATCCCGTAGAGCATCGCGGCGGCCCGCTTCTGCGTGACGCTCATCCCGGCGAGGAGTTCCTCGTCCAGGGCCTCACCGCGCGCGGCGGCCGCGACCATGGGCTCGTGCTCGGCGTCCAGCGCCTTGACCAGCTCGCTGTACGTGGTCCCGAGGTCCTCGCTCCCGGGGTACTGGTCCTTCTTGTTCGACGTGATGTACGGCCCGGCCCCGCGGCCCTTGTTCACCGTGTACGGGCCGAAGGGGCTCTGGCCGGGGCCGTAGGTGGGCGCCGCCTGGTCGCGTTTCCCGGCCCGCTCATGGGCCCTGCGCAACCGGCTCAGCCCGTCCATCGGTTTCCCGTCGGCCGGGCCCTCGCCGTTGTCGCCGCCCCGGGGCATGCGCTGCACGGCCACGAAGGCGGCGTTTCCGGCGGCGCGTTGGAGGGACATCGCCGTATCCGGGGTCACCTGCCCGCCGGCGGCCAGCCGGGCCGCCCCGGGGCCGTCCTCGTGCGGCCGGAGCACAGGCCGGTGAGGGTGTCCGGCCCGCGCGTCCGCCTCCGATTCCGGGGCCCTGCCGTGCCTGTGCATCCGCATCATCCTCGTCTCGGTCCGGTGCGCCCGGCCCAGTCTCCGAGGGCTCACGGGGTGGGGACAGTGCCCGGGGGCCAGACTTCCGGGCAGACTCCCCTGCGCGAAGGGCCCCCGTGCCGCTGTGGCTCCCGTGCCGCTGTGGTTCCCGTGCCGCTGTGGTTCCCGTGCCGCTGTGGCTCAGCCGCCCACCGTCAGCCCCGAGCCCGAGAGCCGCACCCGGATGCCGTCCTCCTCCACCCGTACGTCCTCCAGCTTCACGTCCCCCTGCTCCGGCTTCGGCAGTTCGAAGGCCAGCGCGAGCCGGTCGGCCAGGACCGGGCGGGTCAGGCGCGACAACTCCCCGAGCAGGTCGGGGTCGAGGCCCAGGCGCCTGAGCACGTCGGGGTTGTCCAGGGCGAGGTCGATGAGGTTCAGGCGTTCGGCCTGGCGGGCGAAGCGCGGGGAGCCGGTCAGCTCGGCGAGCTTGCCGTCGTCGGCCAGGGCCTGGTTCACGGTCGCCTCGGGCACGCCCATCCGCTGCACGATGGCCGGGACCGACAGCAGCGCCTTGGCCTTCCGGGTCTCCCGGGCCAGATCCGCGGAGGCCTCCGGCGTCAGGTGCAGCCCTTGCGAGGCGCGCTTGCCGGGGCGGTAGGTCGCCAGGTCCCCGATGTCCAGGCGCATGCCGCCGATCTCGGTGGCGATGCCCCGCTCCCCCTGGCGCTGGATACGGGCCTCGGCCCGCAGCTTCAGGTCGTGCCCGGCGACCGGCAGGGTGCCACGGGCCCGCACCCGGTCCCGGCCCTCGCCGGTGAACGTCACCTGGGAGGCGCCGAGCTCGCGGTTGAGGTCCTCGAAGGACAGCAGGACGTCCCCGTCGAACCGGGGGACGTCGGCGCCGCGCACGGACGTCAGCCCGTCGGCGTTGAGCCTGACGTCATGGGCCGTGGCCGACACCTTCGCGAGCGAGACGCGGTCGGCGGCGACGTCCGGGACGGTCAGCTTCACCGACTCCAGCCGCTTGTCGGCGAGCTGGGTGAGGAAGGGGAAGCCGCCGATCTCCACCTCGGGCGCGGCGGCCAGGTCGAGGCGGTCCTTGAGGGTGTCGGCGGCCCGGTGCTCGGCGTACAGCACCGCCCAGCGGTCGCCGAGGGCGGCGAACGAGGCGAGGACGACCAGGCCGACGACGGCCTTCACCGCGAACGGCAAGCCAGCGAAACGATTCTTCCGACGCCGCTTGCCGCCGCGGCGATGGTCCGGCGGGGCCCAGGCGTCCTCGGCGCCCGCAGTGCGTTCCTCCGGGAGGAACTCCTCCAGAGGGGTTTCCTCCAGAGGCCCGTCATCGAGGGCGGCGAGCTCCTCGTACGGGTTCGGACGGGGATGCGCATCGAGGTGGTGGGGGGTACGCATCGATCCATCCGATCATGCGTACCTCCCCCACCCGCAACCTGAACCCCGGGTATGCGACTTACTTCACGATGGTGATGCGGTCCGCCTTCGGCGGGGCGACCGGGTTCGACGCCGAGGAGTTGGCCGTCAGGTACTGCTCCAGCGCGGTCAGGTCGTCGGCGCCGACGACGTCGTTCGTGCCCTGGCCGAGGGTCGGGAAGCCGTCACCGCCGCCCGCGAGGAAGCTGTTCGTCGCGACACGGTAGGTGGCCGACGGGTCGATGGCCGAGCCGTTCAGCTTGATGCTGTCCGTGACCACCCGGTCGGCGCCCGACTTGGTGAGGTCCAGCGTGTAGGTCAGACCGGACGACACCTGGAGGATCTTCGGGGCCGCCGCGTTCGGGCCGGACACCTGCTCCTTGAGCGCCTGGACGACCTGCGCGCCCGTGAAGTTCTGGAGGTTCACGGTGTTGGCGAACGGCTGGACCGTGAAGCCCTCCGCGTAGGTGACGACACCGTCGCCCTCGGCGCCCTTGGCCGCGTAGGTCAGCGGCGCGCGGATACCGCCCGGGTTCATCAGCGCCAGGTCGGTCTCCGGGTCGAGCTGCTTGCCGTGGGCGAGCTGGGCGTCGGCGATGAGGTCGCCGAGCGGGGACTCGGTGCCGGTGTTGCCGATGTCGCCGGAGATGTAGCCGATCGCGCGGTTGCCGATGGGCGCCGCCAGCGTGTTCCACTTGCCGATCAGCTCGGTCATGTCGGGCGCCTTGGGGACGTCCCGGGTGACCACGCGGTTCGCGGACTTCACCGCCGTACGGGCGATGTCGCCGGTCCTGCGGTCGTACGTCAGCGTCGTGTCGGTGTAGAGGCGGCCGAAGGACGCGGCCGAGGTGACCATGCGGGGCTTGCCCGCCGGGTCGGCGATGCTGCACACGTACGCGTTGTGCGTGTGGCCGGTGACCAGCGCGTCCACCTGCGGCGTGACGTTCTTGGCGATGTCGACGATCGGGCCGGAGATGCCGTCGCCCGCACCCGGGGAGTCACAGTCGTAGTTGTACGACGTCGACGCCGGGAAGCCGCCCTCGTGGATGAGCGCGACGATCGACTTCACGCCCTGCTTCTGCAGCACCTTGGCGTACTTGTTGATCGTCTCGACCTCGTCCTTGAAGGCGAGGCCCTTGACGCCCTCGGCGGAGACGATGTCCGGGGTGCCCTCCAGGGTCACGCCGATGAAGCCGACCTTGACGCCGTTCTTCTTCCACACCCAGTAGGGCTTGAGGATCGGCTTCTTCGTCCTCTCGTCGAGGACGTTGGCCGCGAGGTAGGGGAAGTCGGCGCCCTTGAACTTCTTGTCCGAGTAGCAGCCGTCCTTCGGGTGGCAGCCGCCGTTCTGGAGGCGGCCGAGCTCCTTGGCGCCCTCGTCGAACTCGTGGTTGCCGACCGAGGTGACGTCGAGGTCGAGCTTGTTCAGCGCCTCGATGGTCGGCTCATCGTGGAACAGCCCGGACAGCAGCGGGGAGGCGCCGACCATGTCGCCGCCGGCGGCCGTGATGGAGTACTTCTCACCCTTGCGGGCCTGCCGCAGGTGCGTGGCGAGGTACTCGACACCACCGGCGTCGATGGTCTTCGTCGTGCCGTCGGGCTGCGTCTCGGTGACACGGCCGGAGGAACCGGCGGGCGGCTCCAGGTTGCCGTGCAGGTCGTTGAAGGACAGCAGCTGGACGTCCTGGTAGCGGCCGTGGCCGTACCCGCCCTCGCTGCGCTCCTCCCCGGCGGAAGCCGAGCCGGGCAGTCCGGCCGCGGCCAGCGCACCGACGGTGACGACACCGGCGGCGAGAGCGGCGAAACGGTTCGTACGACGTCTGCGGCGGTCCGGGTGCGCCGGTGAAGTGGCTGGCATACGCCCCCCTGTAGGTCTGCTGGGACAGTGATGTCGTCCGGCGCAGCCTAGAGTCAACGCGCGTAGCGCAACAGGTGTTTCATGGTTACGGCCTGGTTGCTTCTTTGCCGCCGTTTTGCCGGTGGTGCCCCGTACCCTCGTACGCATGACCAGCGACGACACCGTAAGGCCGGGCCACCCCCGCTCGATCGAGACCCTTGCCGCCCTCTCCCCGGAGCAGACCGAGGCCGTGCTCGGACTGCTCGACGAGGCGGCCCGGACCGACGGGCAGCAGGCGGTGTCCGAACAGGGCCGGTTGCAGCTGCGGGGCGGGGAGCGGGAGGGCGTGTCCCATCTGCTGCTCACCGCCGGCGGGGAACTGGTCGGTTACGCCCAGCTGGAGGACACCGACCCGGTGGAGCCGCCGGCTGCCGAGCTGGTGGTGCACCCCGGGCACCGCGGACACGGGCACGGGCGTGCGCTCGGCTCGGCCCTGCTGGCCGCTTCGGGGAAGCGACTGCGGGTGTGGGCGCACGGCGGGCACTCCGCCGCCCGGCATCTCGCGCAGGTCCTCGGCCTCACGCTCTTCCGGGAACTGCGCCAGATGCGACGCTCGTTGACCGACTTCGACGCGCCCGACCCGGTGCTCCCCGAGGGCGTCTCGGTCCGTGCCTTCGTCCCCGGCAAGGACGACGCGGCCTGGCTCGCGGTGAACGCCGCCGCCTTCGCGCACCACCCCGAACAGGGCTCCCTCACCCAGCGCGACCTCGACGACCGCAAGGCCGAGCCGTGGTTCGACCCGGCGGGCTTCTTCCTCGCCTTCCGCGGCGACGAACTGGTCGGCTTCCACTGGACCAAGGTGCACGCCGAGGAGGGCCTGGGCGAGGTGTACGTCCTCGGCGTCGGCCCCGGCGCGCAGGGCGGCGGCCTCGGCAAGTCCCTGACCACGATCGGGCTGCGGCACCTCGCGGACCAGGGGCTGCCGACCGCCATGCTCTACGTCGACGCCGACAACCAGGCGGCGGTGTCGGTGTACGAGCGCCTGGGGTTCGTCACGCATGAGGTTGACCTGATGTACCGCACGGAGACGTGACGGAGCGTCGGGGTTACCGTTCGTGCCTCGATCGTCACTGATCGCCCGTACGCTGCGGAAAAGGTCCGGTGTTGTCTGGCGCGCAGGCAACGGGAGCAGCCCCAGGGCCCGATACTCGTGTTCGGCGCAGGCCCTTGGGCGTCGTTCCTCACGTACGTCACCGACTGACTGTCGGGGCCGCCCGCTTCCTTGTCAGTGTCGTGCTTCCACGGCCTGCTTCAAGGGCGCTTCGCGTCGGCTGCGCCGATCGGCCTGCGGCCGACCCTTGACCCAGTCCGCTCCAGCACGAGGAAGAAGCGAGCGAGCGGCCCGGAAAGGCGGGTGGCCGAACCCCGTATGCGGTCATCGGCCCGTTGCATCGCTGATCGGCGTCGGCGGGCGCGGACGCGTCTCGCATGCACGCCGGGTGGGCTCGGCGGCGAACGGTGGGTGGGGCGTGAGGAGTGGGGGTGCGCACGGTGTCGCGCGGCAGGGCGGGCGCCCGCCCGGTGGGTTGACGGCGAGGGACGCGGGCGCGGGGCAGCGGGGCGCGGCGGCCTCGTAGGGGCATAGGCAGGACCTTGTGGAGCATTTGGGCCCACTGTCCAGCGCTCACCAGCAGCCTTACTCCCGCCCCCTTGGCCCATCCGCTCCAAGTACCGGAGAGGGCGCCCCCTTTGTTCCACCCCGGTGACTCCCCTCCCTTCAAGAAGCGAGTGGCCCCGGCAGTTCCGGTCCGACAGGCCGGGGGTGCAGGACTCAGGACTCCGGCCCTGGTCACTCCGCCCAGGACGGGCGCCAGGTCTTGCCTTTCGTGAGCCGGGGTTGTGCCGCCAGGTGGGCGCGCAGGGCGGTCAGGCCCGGGTGAGGGTTGTCCGTGCGCCAGAGCAGGGAGTGCGGGTAGACCGGGGTCGGGTCGCGCAGCGGGACGAGGCGCAGGTCGTGGTCGGTCGGCCACACCAGCGGGGTGCGTTCGCTGAGGAACGTCGCCAGGGTCGGGGAGTCCGCGACGGTGTCGAGGAGGGCCTCGACGCCGAAGTTGGGGCCGATGGTGTCGATGGCCGGGCCGAAGGTGGCGGCGAGTTCGTCGTAGTAGGCGGCCCACTCCGTGCCGGGCTCGTTGCCCGGCATCCAGATGCGGTGTCCTGCGAGTTGCGCCGGCGTCACCCACTCGGCCCGGGCGAACTCGTGGCCGCGGCCGACGCACAGCCGGAGCGGCTCGTCGAGGACCGGGGTCGCCGTGATGCCGTCGGGAAGCCGGTGCCCGGGCATGGTGACGGCCCGGAACGTGGCGTCGACGGCCCCGTCCCGCACGGCGCCGACCGCCGCTTCGACTCCGAACAGGGTGACGACGTCCAGCCTGATCTCCGGGTGCGCCCGGTGGAAGTCCCGTACCAGTCCCGCCGTGGCGGCCCGGCGCCCCACGACGTCGACCCGCAGCACCCGGTCGCCGGGCCGTACGGCGGCCACCGCCCGTTCCTCCGCCTGGAGCAGGGCGCGGGCGTGTGGCAAAAGCGCCTGCCCGTCGATGGTGAGCGCCGCCCCGCGCGGTGTGCGGACGAGCAGCCGCACACCGAGGTCCTTCTCCAGCGCGGCGATCCGCTTGGACACGGCCTGCTGGGTGAGGGCGAGGTCCACGGCGGCCTTCTGGAACTGCCCGGAGTCGGCGATCGCGACGAAGGCGCGTACGGCTTTGAGATCCACGAGTAACAGGGTAGCCACACAACCCTTGGTTGTAGGACTACCCTGCTCCATCGACGTACACGGCCCGGCATGGCCATCCGCACAACCGCTCGATGTGCCAGGCGCCGGACTAGAGCCGGATCCGCCGCCGCAGTGGCTCCACCGTGCACACCACGCCGAGGAGCACGGCCCCGCCCAGCACCAAGGCCCACCGCTCGTGCGCCGCCGCCCACCGCTCGTCCTGCACCGGTACGAACAGGGCCCAGCGGCCGGGCCAGAACAGCAGGGTCAGGACGGCTGTGGTCAACAGCGCGCCCGTGACCGGCGGTCCGGGCCGGGTGACCTCGCTGAAGCGCACCGCGGCCGCAGCTCCGGCCACCGCCAGGACGAAGGCCGCCCCCGCCTCCAGCGTGATGTCGGCGACCGGAGGCCGTACGCCCGGCGGCACGAGCAGCAGCGCGACCGTCCACCAGGCCGCCGTGGCCGGGACGGCGAGGGCCGTGCGCAGGGCGATGCGGACCGGGCGCGGGCTCGGCACGGTGGACGTGGTGTGGCGGGCCGGGTCGTCCAGGAGGAAGGCCAGGCCCACCGCGAAGGCGAGGATCGCTGCCCGCAGCAGATACAGGGAGAGCTGTTCCGCCGTCTCGCCGGTCCGGGTCAGCGCGGCGAGCAGCAGTCCCGTCGCCCCGGCCGCGCCGATCGCCGCCCACGGCACCGTCCGGTGGACGGGGAACACCAACTGCCTGATCACGAGCACTTGTCCTTCCCCTCGGGCGCGGGCAGGTCCAGCAGATCGGCGGCCCGGGCCGTGGTGACCTTCGGTGCGGTCAGTTCGCGCCAGTGGTCCTTGACCCGCGCTTCGGCCTCGTCGCGGGGCAGGTCGAGCAGCGCCCGAAGCACCTCGGTCTGGGCCTCGGTCATGTAAAGGCCCTCGGTGGGCTGGAGCACGTAGGCGGAGCCGGTGACACTGTCGTCGAGGCGGACGCGGCGCAGCGCGTCGAGCGGCTCGGACTCCCAGCCCACGGCCAGCCACATCAGGGGAACCATGCGGCCGTCGCAGATCGAGGTCGCGGCCTTCTCGTCACCCGCGATCAGCACACCGGCCACGGCCGCCGAGAACTCGGGGACGCGGTTGCCGCCCCACGCGGTGCCCACCGTCACCTCGTGCGGCCGTTCCAGCGGGGCCAGAGCGGAGTCACTGGAGAGGCCGTAGCGCGCTTCGATCCGCTGCCGTACGACGAGGTCCTGCTCGTGTGCGCTGCCCCCGGCCAGGGACCGGACCCGGTCCACGACCCCGGCCCAGTCCGCCACCCGCGGCCCCCACTCGGGGAACGCGCAGTACGTCGATCCGTCCCGGCGGACACAGGACTGCACCTGCTCGGGGTGCACGCTCGCGCGTTCGCGTGCCTTGACCAGCTCGGGGGAGTCGCCCGCCGACTGGGCCACTCCGCCGACCAGCGTCAGGGCGAGCGCCCCGGCGACACCGGCGAGCACGGCCGGCTTGCGGGCACCGGCCAGGAGCACCGCCAGCAGTCCGAGGCACAGGCCCAGCCCGGCCAGGTACAGGGCGTGCCAGGCGGCCGGCCGGCCCATCAGGTCGGACGGCAGGGTGTTGGGGGACGCCTCCTCGACCGCCGGCAGCAGCCACCTCGCCCCGTAGTCCATGCCCGAGAGGAAGAGGAAGAAGAACAGGAAGAGCACCACCAGCAGCGGCCCGGCCAGAGCGGACCGCACCAGCCCTGCCAGGAGCAGCCCGAACAGCCCGAACAGCAGCACGGTCAGCGGGCCGACGAGCAGTTCGCCCACCGACCCGTGCCCGATCGCGCCGGGCCGCAGTGCCTCCCGGCCGAACTGCCCGGCCACGCACACGGCGGTGAGCAGGGCCACGGCCACGACCGACAGGGCGTGGGCGGCCGTACGGCGCCACTGCGGGAACACCAGCACCGCGAGGTGCCGTTCCGTGTCGTGCCGCCGGGAGCGCAGGGCGGCGAGGTTGACGGACAGCAGGACCGCGAGGCCGATGAGCATCGGCGCGCCCTGGGTGGCCCGGTCGGCGTCCTGGAGGGCCGGGTAGTCGCCCCACGCCCTCCCGCCGCGCCACACGGTCCAGCCGACGTACACCGCGAAGGCCAGCAGCACCGGGACCCGGGTCAGCAGCCGGCGCGACTCGAACACGGCCAGAGCGAAGACGGCCTCCCAGGCCCCGCCCGGCTCCTCCACCGTCCCGGTCACGGCCGGTTTCTCCGTCACCGCGGTCATGCCGCCACCTCCGCTCCGGTGCCGTCGAGCGTGAGCAGGTAGCCGTCCTCCAGGGTGGGTTCGAGCAGCTCGGCGCCGGGCGGCGGGTCCCCCACGTTCCGGAAGGTGCCGGCCCCGGTGCGCCATCCCGCCTTCGCCTCGGGGGCCCGCTCGGTACTGCTCCACACGCGCCCCGCGGCCCGCTCGGTCAGTTCGGCCGGGGTGCCCTCGAACAGCACCCGGCCACCGGCCATGACCACCACGCGGTGGCAGAGCATCGCCACGTCCTCCGTCTGGTGGGTGGACAGCAGCACCGTCCGTCCCTGCCCGGCTTCCGCGATCAGCTCCCGGAACCGCATGCGCTGTTCGGGGTCAAGACCGACGGTCGGCTCGTCCAGCACCAGGAACCCGGGATCGCCGACGAGGGCCGCTCCCAGGGCGACGCGCTGCCGCATGCCCCCGGACAGCTTGCGGATCCGCTTGCCCCGCACGTCCGCCAGGCCGACCTCGTCGAGCACCCGCCGCACCTCCCGGTGCCGGGCGGCCCGGTCGGTCATCTCCTTGAGGATCGCCACGTAGTCGACGAACTCGAAGGCGGTGAAGTCCGGGTGGAAGCCCGGGGTCTGCGGCAGATAGCCCAGCCGGCGCCGCACCTCCTGCCGGCCGCGGGTGGTGCCCGGGTCGTGCCCGAGCACGGTGAAGGCCCCCCGGTCGGCGGGCTGGGCGGTGGCGAGCACCCTCAGCAGGGTGGTCTTGCCGGCGCCGTTGGGGCCGAGCAGCCCGGTGACGCCGGCGGTGAGCCGCAGCGACACGTCGTCGAGGGCCCGGGTACCGCCGTAGCGGAGGCTCAGCCCGGAGGCGGACACGGTCGTGGTCATACGGCACGTCCCTGGAAGAGGTCGAATCGGTCACGGAGCAGGAAGAGCAGCCCGGCGGCGAGCGCGGCGACCACCGCCGCCACGCCCTGCCCGGCCGCGGTGAACGGCGCGAGCGGCACGTCCGCCCCGGCCCGCAGCACGTCGGCCGCCAGCAGCAGCCCGGCCCACGCCCCGCCCACCAGGCACGGTGCGAGCACCGGCCCGAGACGGGGCGTCAGCGCGAGTCCGGTCGCCGTCAGCGCCAGCCCGGGCAGCAGCCAGGCCAGCGCCCGCAGCCCGTAGGCGGGCAGGGCGAGGGTCGCCAGCCCGTTCAGCGCGAGCACGACGGCCAGCACGGCCACGGTCCTGATCATCAGCAGCCGGAACCCGTGCATCGGCGCGACGACGGCCATCTCGTACGTCGGATCCAGCGCGGGCCCGTACGACAACGCCACCCCGGCCAGCGGCAGCAGCGGCGCGAGGGCCAGGAACAGCGTGGGGAACTCCCCGCCGCGCACGGCGTGCCCGGCCGCCACGCTCAGCAGCAGCACGGCGACGACCGCCCCCAGCCAGGACCGCCGCAGCACGGGCGTCGCCGCCAGCAGCCGCGCGGTGTGCCCGGCCACCCCGGCCCGCACGAGCAGCCTCTCCAGCAACCCCGTCCGGGGGGCGTCCAGTTCGGCGTCGAGCCGGTCCCAGCCGGCGTCGAGGGCGACGGGATCGCTGACCTCGGCCAGCACCGCGCGGCACCGCGCGCAGGAGGTCAGATGCGTGTCGGCGGACCAGAGAGCGGGGGCCTGCAGTTCCCCTCGCGCATACGCGCGCAGTTCCTCTTCGGACACGTGCCAGCTCATGCCAAGGCCTCCCGCAACTGCTTCCGGGCCCGCATCGCCCGCGTCTTGACCGTCCCGGGCGGTATCCCGAGCAGCACGGCCGCCTCACGGGTGGTCAGCCCGTCGATGACGGTCGCCTGCAGCACCGCCCGCAGCTCCGGCGACAGCCGGACCAGCGCCCCGGCGAGGTCACCGTGCTCCACCCCCGCGAGCACGCGTTCCTCCGCCGACACCTCGTCCCGGTGCCGCAGTCGCGCCAGTGCCTGCCGCAGCCGCCCCCGCGCCCCGTCGCCCCGCAGCGCGTCCACCAGCCGCCGCGAGGCGATGCGCCACAGCCACCCGGCCGCGTCCGGGGAGTGGCCCTCCTGCCGGTGGCGGGCCGTGCCGCGCCACACGGCGAGGAACGTCTCCTGCACCACGTCGTCGACGACCCCGAGGTCGGCGCACCGCCCCCGCAACCGGGCCCGCAGCCACGGGGCGTAGCGCCGGTACAGCTCCTCGAAGGCACGCCGGTCGGCGTCCGCGGCTATGGCCCGCAGCAGCTCCCCGTCGCTTCTCGTATCGCTCACGTCTCCTCATCGGACGGCCCGGCCCGAACGGTTCACGAAAGCACGCTTGACTTTCCCCGCTCCCTTGCACCACCCTTTCACTACTCAATTAGTGAAAGGGTGGTGCAGCAGTGGTCGAGTACCGCATCGACCGGCGCAGCGGCGTCGCCACCTACGTCCAGATCGTCCAGCAGACCAAACAGGCGCTGCGCCTGGGCCTGCTGGAGCCGGGGGACAAGCTCCCAACGGCCCGTGAGGTGGTGGAGGCCACCGCCATCAACCCGAACACGGTCCTCAAGGCCTACCGGGAACTGGAGCGCGAGGGCCTGGTCGAGGCCCGCCGCGGACTGGGCACCTTCGTCCGCAAGGCCCTGAGCACCGCCCCCGCCGACTCCCCGCTGCGCGCCGACCTGGACGCCTGGGCGGTCCGGGCACGCGAAGCCGGCCTGGAGCGCGAGGACGTGGCCGCCCTCTTCACTTCCGTACTCGACGCGCATTTCGCAGACTTCAAGGGGGACGCATGACCGACACCGCCATCGAGGCGGCGGGGCTGGGCAGGAGGTTCGGGCGACGCCGCGCCCCGGCCCTGGACGGCTGCGCCTTCCGGCTCCCCGCCGGCCGCGTCTGCGCCCTCACCGGCCCCAACGGCGCCGGCAAGTCCACCCTGCTCGCCCTGGCGGCCGGGCTGATCCGCCCCACCGAGGGCAGCATCACCGTGCTCGGCACCACCCCGGCCGCGGCCCGCGAGCGCCTCGCCTACGTCGCCCAGAACAAGCCGCTGTATCCCCAGCTCACCATCGCCGGGACCCTGCGGCTGGGCCGCGACCTCAACCCCCGGCGCTGGGACGCCGGGGTCGCCGAGCGGATCGTCGCGGAGGGCGACCTCGACCCCGACACGAAGATCCGGGCGCTCTCCGGCGGCCAGCGCACCCGCGTCGCGCTCGCCCTCGCGCTCGGCAAGCGCCCCGAACTGCTGCTGCTGGACGAGCCGATGGCCGACCTCGACCCGCTCGCCCGGCACCAGCTGACGGCCACGCTCATGGCCGACGCCGCCGACCACGGCACCACGGTTGTCATGTCCTCGCACGTCGTGGCGGAGCTGGAGGGCTCCTGCGACCACGTGCTGCTGCTCGGCTCGGGCCACGTCCGGCTCGCCGGGCCGCTCGACGACCTGCTCGCCGCGCACACCCTGGTCACGGGCCGGGCGGGCGAGGCCCTCGACCCGCACACGGTGGTCGAGTCGCGCACCACCGGCCGCCAGCTGACCGCCCTGGTCCGGCCCGCGGGCCCCCTCGGCGACGGATTCCAGGGCGACCGCCCGTCCCTGGAGGAGGTCGTCCTGGCCCACCTGCGCTCCCCCGACGCCCCGCCGCTCCTGCTCGACGCGCGGGAGGCCGCCGTATGACCGCCCTCGACACCGTGACCGCACCCGCCGTCATCCGGCGCTCCTCGCCGTCGCGCGGCGTGCTCCTGGCCATGCTCCGGCTGCACCGCACGGCGCTGCTGTTCTGGGTGGGGCTGGTGGCGGTCGCCGCCGGGGCGCTGCTGTGGGCGATGGGCCCGGGCGCGGACGCCGCCTGGGCCGAGTACCGGGCCATGGGCTGCGACCTGGCCCGCCCGGACCTGGGCTGCGACTTCCCCGGTCCCGCGAACAGCCGGTACCAGACGGCCGTGGCGGTCGGCATCGGCCTCGTCAGGCTCCTCCCGCTGCTCACCGGCGCCTGGGCGGGCGGCGCCCTCATCGGCCGTGAGCTGGAGAACGGCACCGCCAAGCTCGCCTGGACCCAGTCGGTCGGCCCGGCCCGCTGGCTGGCCGCCAAGCTCGCGGTCCCGGCCCTGCTGCTCGTGACGGGCACGCTCATGCTGACGCTGCTGCACCGCATGCTGTGGTCGTCGGACCGTGCCCTGATCGACGTGGGCTGGCGCGCGTGGCACGACGACGGCGTCTTCGAGATCAACGGCACCGTCGCCGCCGCCGAGGCCCTCGCCGCCCTGGCCCTCGGCGTCCTGGTGGGGCTGCTGCTGCGCCGGTCGCTGCCCGCCCTCGGCGTCGCGGTCCTGGCCGTCGTGTCACTCGTCTACGTCGTCGGCGAACTGCGCCCGCACCTGTGGCCGGTGAAGACGGTCGCGACCGGCCTGGACGACGGCACCCCCGGCCTCGACAGCATGATCGTCGAGACCGGCGCCCTGACCGCCTCCGGCGCCCGCGTCCCGATCCCGTCGTGCTCGGGCGAGCCCGGCTGCGACGCCGGAAACGGCATCACCCACTACTACGCCGACTACCACCCGGCCTCCCACTTCTGGCCCCTCCAGCTCATGGAGACCGGCCTCCTCCTCGCCGTCGCCGCCCTGGCGGCCGCGACCGCCTTCGTTCTGCTGCGCCGCCGCACGGGAGCCGCCGTATGACCGCCCTCACCGCGACGACCGCCCCCGCCGCCCGTACCGCCCTCCACCGGGGCGGCCTGCTGCGGGCGGTGCTGCGGACCCACCGCTCGGCCCTGGTCCTGTCGCTGCTGGCGCTGGCCGCCGCGACCGGCGCCCTGATCTGGCTGCACTCGCTCGGGGACGAGGCCCGGGCGGGCGTGAGCGCCTGCGCCACGCCCCCCACGGACCGGCTCCCCTCCTGCGCGGCCGTCGAGGCGATCACCACCGACGAGGTGTACGCGAACGGCATCGCCGTGCTCTCCACCGCCCTGTCCTGGGTGATGTTCCCCGTGGCAGCCTGGGCGGGCGGCGCCCTCGTCGGCCGCGAACTGGAGAGCGGCACCGCCCAGCTGGCCTGGACCCAGTCGGTCGGCCCCCTGCGCTGGCTGGCCGTGAAACTGGCCGCTCCGGCCGCGCTGCTCACCGCCGGCACCGGCGCGCTCGTACCGCTGAACATCTGGGCACGCGGCGACGGCGATCCCGACCTGGTCGGCGACTGGTACTACCCGGACGCGTTCGTGTCGACGGGCCCGGTGGCCGTGGCCTACGCCCTGGCCGGACTCGCCCTCGGCGCCCTCGCCGGACTGGTGTGGCGCCGGGCCCTGCCCGCCACCGGGGTGGCCCTGGCCGCCTCCCTGCTCCTCCACAGCCTCCTGGAACGGCACCGCGAGGACCTCTGGCCGACCGTCGGCCGCATCGCGCCCGGCAGCATCGAGCTGCCTCGCTCGGCCTTCCAGGTCACCTGGGACACCCCCACGCCCGACGGCGTCGAGATCGGCCACGCCACGTTCCACCCGCAGTCCCACTTCTGGCCGCTCCAGTACGTGGAGACCGGCCTGCTGCTGGCCGTGGCCGGCACCGCGACGGCCGCCGCCTTCCTCGTGCTGGCCCGCCGCCTCCCCTGAACCCGGTCCGCGCGTCCTTCCACGGGGGGATGGACGCGCGGCCCGCCCTTCGGGGACACTCCGTGCCGCACGGCGATACCGAGAGGTCGTCCACAGCCTGTGGGCGGCCGCCCCGGCCGCACCCCCGGCCCTGTGGACGCCCACGGGCCGCCCCCCGGTGTCCCGCACGTCATGTCTCCGTAACCATCGATTCAGACGGGCTTGCGAAGCTCGGCCAATGAATCCCGCCGTGCCTGAGCCTCCCCCGTCCCGCGAGGGCCCCGAGGGAAACGGGAGCACTCATGTGACGTCTTCGCTCCCGCCCGTGCTGTCCGACGCGCCCGTGATGCTCGCGGCGCGGAAGAATGGGTCCATGAGCCAGCCGAACACCCAGGCACAGGTCCAGCACGCGCAGCCCTCCGTGGGCTCCATAGCAGCCCACCGCCCCCACACGGTGGCGGCCGTCGTCTCCGATCTGGAACCCGACATCGACGCCGACCTCGATGCGTACGAGGAGTCGCCGTACGACGGGCCCCAGCTGCCGCAGGGTCGTTTCCTCGACCGGGAGCGCAGCTGGCTCGCGTTCAACGAGCGGGTACTCGAACTCGCCGAGGACCCCGACACACCCCTGCTGGAGCGGGCCAACTTCCTCGCGATCTTCGCCAGCAACCTGGACGAGTTCTTCATGGTCCGGGTGGCCGGACTGAAGCGCCGCATCGCCACCGGCGTGGCCACCCGCTCCGCGTCCGGCCTCCAGCCGCGCGAGGTGCTGGAGATGATCTGGGCCCGCTCGCGGGAACTCATGGCCCGGCACGCCGCCTGCTACCACGAGGACGTCGCCCCGGCACTCGCGGAGGAGGGCATCCACCTGGTCCGCTGGAACGAACTGCAGGAGAAGGAGCAGGCCCGCCTGTTCACCCTGTTCCGGCACCAGATCTTCCCCGTGCTGACCCCGCTGGCGGTCGACCCGGCGCACCCCTTCCCGTACATCTCCGGCCTGTCCCTGAACCTGGCCGTCGTCGTACGCAACCCGGTCACCGGCCACAAGCACTTCGCCCGCGTCAAGGTGCCGCCGCTGCTGTCGCGGTTCCTGGAGAGCTCCCCGGGCCGCTACGTCCCCATCGAGGACGTCATCGCCGCGCACCTGGAGGAGCTGTTCCCGGGCATGGAGGTCCTGGAGCACCACGCCTTCCGCCTCACCCGCAACGAGGACCTGGAAGTGGAGGAGGACGACGCCGAGAACCTCCTCCAGGCGCTGGAGAAGGAGCTCATGCGGCGCCGCTTCGGCCCGCCGGTGCGCCTGGAGGTCGAGGAGTCCATCGACCGCGAGGTCCTGGACCTCCTCGTGCGCGAGCTGAAGATCAGCGAGGCCGAGGTCTACCCGCTGCCGGGCCCGCTGGACCTGACGGGCCTGTTCCGGATCGCCTCCCTGGACCGGCCGGAGCTCAAGTACCGCAAGTTCGTCGCCGGCACCCACCGCGACCTCGCCGAGGTCGAGTCGGCGTCCGCGCCGGACGTCTTCGCCGCGCTGCGCGAGCGGGACGTCCTGCTGCACCACCCGTACGACTCGTTCTCCACCTCCGTCCAGGCCTTCCTGGAGCAGGCCGCCGGCGACCCGGACGTCCTCGCCATCAAGCAGACCCTGTACCGGACTTCGGGCGACTCCCCGATAGTCGACGCGCTCATCGAGGCCGCGGAGACCGGCAAGCAGGTCCTGGTGCTGGTCGAGATCAAGGCCCGCTTCGACGAGCACGCCAACATCAAGTGGGCGCGCAAGCTCGAGGAGGCCGGCTGCCACGTGGTCTACGGCCTGGTCGGTCTGAAGACCCACTGCAAGCTGTCGCTGGTGGTCCGCCAGGAGGGCGAGACGCTCCGCCGCTACAGCCACGTCGGCACCGGCAACTACCACCCGAAGACGGCCCGGCTCTACGAGGACCTCGGCCTGCTCACGGCCGACCCGCAGGTCGGCGCCGACCTCTCGGACCTCTTCAACCGCCTGTCCGGCTACTCGCGCCGGGAGACCTACCGCCGGCTGCTCGTGGCGCCCAAGTCGCTGCGTGACGGCCTGGTCTCGCGGATCACCAAGGAAGTCCAGCACCACCGCGCGGGACGGCCCGCGTACGTTCGCATCAAGGTCAACTCGCTGGTCGACGAGGCCGTCATCGACGCCTGCTACCGCGCGGCCCAGGCGGGCGTGCCGGTGGACATCTGGGTGCGCGGCATCTGCGCGGTGCGCCCGGGCGTGGCGGGTCTGTCGGAGAACATCAGGGTCCGCTCGATCCTCGGCCGTTTCCTGGAGCACTCCCGGGTGTTCGCCTTCGGCAACGGCGGCGAGCCCGAGGTGTGGTTCGGCAGCGCCGACATGATGCACCGCAACCTCGACCGCCGGATAGAGGCCCTGGTCCGGGTCACCGACCCGGCTCACCGGGCAGCCCTGAACCGGCTGCTGGAGACCGGCATGTCCGACTCCACCGCCTCCTGGCACCTCGGCCCGGACGGCGACTGGACCCGGCATGCGACCGACGCGGACGGACAGCCCCTGCGCAACGTCCAGGAGATGCTCATAGACGCCCGGAGGCGCCGGCGTGGCACAGCAACACCTTGACCCCACGGACCCCCGGTCCAGGCACGACGGGCCCGCCCCCACCGGAGACGCCCTCGCGGGCTATCTGCGGGCCCAGGCCACGGAGTTCCTCCGCGCGCTGCGCCTGCACCGGGAGACGGGGTCGGGCCCGAACGGCTCGGAGGGGTCCGCCGAGGCGGCCCGCGCCCTGCGCCGCTCGGCCCGCCGCATCAGCGCCAGCCTGCACTCGTTCCAGCCCCTCCTCGACGCGGACTGGTGCGAGACGATGCGCCCCGAACTGGCCTGGGTGTCGGGGACGCTGGCGATGGAGCACGCGTACACGGCCCGCCTGGAACGCCTGCTGGCGGCCCTGCACCGCTTGTCGGGCTCCACGGTGTTCCCGGCCCAGGCCGGCGCACGGGCGGGCGCGGCGACGCCCCCCAGGGCCGGTGCCCCCGCCCCGGAACGCGGCAACCTGACCGTCGGCGCGGCGAAGGCCGGCGCCCTGCTCGACCGCCAGCTCACCCTCGCCCGCACCCGGGCCCATTCCACCGCCCTGCAGGCCCTGGGCAGCAGCCGCTTCCACGCCGTCGCGGACAAGGTCGCCGTCCTGGCCAGCGAGGTCCCCCTCACCAAGACCGCCGGTACCACCGACCTGCGTCCCCTGGCCGGTGCCGCCCGGGACCGCCTCGCCGACGCCGTGACCGCCCTCCCCCTCATCACCGCGGGAAACCCGTACAACGCCACGGCCCTCGTGCACGGCCTGTCCCCGGACACGGTCCCGCACCCTCAGGACGCCCCGTGGCACCAGGTCAGGCTGCTGCTGCGCCTGCACCGCTACGCCCGCGAGGCCGTCAGCGGTCCGAAGGGCAACGCCGTGGTCGATCTGCGCCTGCTCTCCGCCGGCCAGGCCCTGAACCGGCACCGCGACGCCTCGGAGGCGGCGGCAGCGGCGGCCCAGGCGGCCCGTACCCCGCGCATCGCCCCGGCCACGGCGTACGCCCTCGGCGTGCTCCACGCCGACCAGCGGCACGAGGTGGAGGCGGCGCGCTTCGCGTTCCAGCAGGCCTGGCAGAAGGAGACCGTGGGCGCGTCATGACCGGGCGCCCGGCACCAGGAGGCGGTGAAACACGGTGAACACTCCCAAGGACACCACCGTCCGGGCGGCGGGCTGCGTCCTGTGGCGCCGGTCCCCGGCCACCGGCGAGCCGGAACTCTGCCTGATCCACCGGCCGAAATACGACGACTGGTCGTGGCCGAAGGGGAAACTGAAGCGTGGCGAGGACGCACTCACCGGAGCACTGCGCGAGGTGGCGGAGGAGACGGGCTGCCGGGCCCTGCCGGGCCCCGAGCTGTCCACCCAGCGCTACCTGGCGGGCGGGCGCCCCAAGCAGGTCCGCTACTGGGCCGCCGAGGCGGTGAGCTGCGCGTTCTCGCCGACGGACGAGGTGGACCGGGTGCTGTGGCTGGCGCCCGCCGCCGCCCGCGACCGTCTCACCCAGCCACACGACCGGCCCTTGGTCGAGGAGCTGCTCGCCGTTCTGCACCTGCCCCGGGCGGGCGGCTGACCGGATGGTCCCGTTTCGTCCGTAAAAGCGGAATGCCGACGTGCTCTCCCCGTGAGCATTCCGTTACCTCACCAGGCCTTAGACAGGGGTTCACCCCTCGTTCATGTGCGGCCATCGGCGCCTTCACCTGATCTGCCTAATTTCGGCCTTACCGACGCGAGCCGCGCCTGCTGAGTGCGGCCGCGTCCGCGACACCTCGTCTTCGCACGCCGCCGATCAGGACGGCGGCTCCTGGAAGGAACTCAAGTGAAGCTTCAGCGCATGAACCGGCGGGCCCTCGCTCTCGGTGCTCTCGCCGTCTCCGGCGCCCTGGCCCTCACGGCGTGCGGCTCCGACGACACCGGCGGCGCCTCCGGCGGCGGTTCCTCCAACGCCGCCGCGCCGAGCAACGTCAAGTGCGACGACGCCAAGGGCCAGCTGCTGGCCGACGGCTCCTCCGCGCAGAAGAACGCGATCGACGCCTGGGTGAAGCAGTTCACCGCGGCCTGCCAGGGCCTCCAGATCAACTACAAGGGCGGCGGCTCCGGCGCCGGCGTCACCGCGTTCACCCAGGGCCAGGTCGCCTTCGCCGGCTCCGACTCCGCGCTGAAGCCCGACGAGGTCGCCGCCTCCAAGAAGGTCTGCAACGGCGGCCAGGGCATCGACCTGCCGATGGTCGGCGGCCCGATCGCGGTCGGCTACAACGTCAACGGCGTGGACAACCTCGTCCTCGACGCCCCGACCCTGGCGAAGATCTTCAACGGCAAGATCACCAACTGGAACGACGCCGCGATCAAGAAGCTGAACCCCGACGCGAAGCTCCCGGACCTCAAGATCCAGGCGTTCCACCGCTCGGACGACTCCGGCACCACGGACAACTTCACCAAGTACCTGATCGCCACCGCCAAGGGCGACTGGCCCTACGACGGCGGCAAGACCTGGCAGGCCAAGGGCGGCCAGTCCGCCTCCGGCTCCTCCGGCGTCGCCCAGCAGGTGAAGCAGACCAACGGCGCCATCGGCTACTTCGAGCTGTCGTACGCCAAGGACGGCCTGAAGACGGTCGACCTCGACACGGGCGCCGCCCAGCCGGTCAAGGCCACCGTCGAGAACGCCACCAAGGCGATCTCCGAGGCCAAGGTCGTCGGCACGGGCAAGGACCTCTCCCTGCAGCTGAACTACGGCACCAAGGCCGAGGGCGCCTACCCGATGGTCCTCGTCACCTACGAGATCGTCTGCGACAAGGGCAACAAGTCCGACACGCTGCCCGGCACCAAGGCGTTCCTGCGCTACATCGCCTCCGAGGACGGCCAGAAGATCCTCTCCGAGAACGACTACGCGCCGATCCCCGCCGACATCATCTCCCAGGTCCGCACCACCATCGAGGGCCTGAGCTGACCCGAGTGCGGCCCGGCCCCCTCCCCGGGGCCGGGCCGCACCGTCCGGTGCACCGCCGCCAGTGGCCGTACCCCGCGTACGGCTCCGCAGACCGGAGAACCCGATGGGCACACCCACACAGATAACCGACGCACCTCCCCCCGCCTCGCAGCCGGCCGTCGACAAGCGCGCCGCACGCGGCGCCACCCGGCCCGGAGACCGGATCTTCCTCGGTCTCTCCCGCGGGTCGGGCATCCTGCTGCTGGTGGTCATGGCCGCGATCGCGGTCTTCCTCACCTACCGCGCCTCCCTCGCGATCAGCAAGGACCAGGGCAACTTCCTCACGACCTTCCAGTGGGACACCAACCTCGTCCCGCCGAACTTCGGCATCGCCGTCCTGGCCTTCGGCACGGTCGTCTCCTCGATCGTCGCCATGGTCATCGCGGTCCCGGTCGCCGTCGCCATCGCGCTGTTCCTCACGCACTACGCCCCGCGCCGGTTGCGCGGCCCCATCGCGTACGTGATCGACCTGCTCGCCGCCGTGCCGTCCATCGTCTACGGCCTGTGGGGCGCCCTCGTCCTGGTGCCGCAGATGACCGGCCTCTTCAGCTGGCTGAACGACTACTTCGGGTGGACCGGCGTCTTCTCGTGGGAGGGCGGCGCCCCCCGCTCGATGCTGACCGTCGGCATCCTGCTCGCGATCATGATCCTGCCGATCATCACCAACGTCAGCCGCGAGGTCTTCCGCCAGGTCCCGCAGATGCACGAGGAGGCGGCCCTGGCGCTCGGCGCCACCCGCTGGGAAGTGATCCGCATGGCGGTCATCCCCTTCGGCCGCTCCGGCGTCATCTCCGCGTCGATGCTCGGCCTCGGCCGCGCCCTCGGCGAGACCATGGCCGTCGCCACCGTGCTCTCCCCGACCTTCGACATCCAGGCCAGCCTGCTGGATCCGGGCGGTGGCACGTTCGCCCAGAACATCGCCAGCAAGTTCGGTGAGGCCACCGAGTTCGGCCGCGACGCGCTGATCGCCTCCGGCCTGGTCCTGTTCGTCATCACCCTGCTGGTCAACGGCGCGGCCCGCGCGATCATCGCCCGCCGCAAGGAGTACTCGGGGGCCAACGCATGAGCACCGCGACCGTCACCCCGAAGGGCCCCAGCACCCTGCGCGGCGCCCGCCTGCCCAAGTGGTCCCCGTACGCCATCGCCGCCGGTTCGATCGCCCTCGCGATCGGCATCGGCCTGGCCGGCGGCCTGCACAGCCGCGTCCAGTGGGGCCTGATCGCCGCGATCCTGTACGTCGTGGGCACCTACGCCATCGCCGCGGGCGTCGAGGGCAAGCGGCAGGCCAAGGACCGCATCGCGACCTCCTTCGTGTGGGTCGCCTTCCTGCTCGCCGTCGTCCCGCTCGCCTCGCTGATCTGGTCGACCGTCGTGCGCGGCGTGAAGGTCCTCGACGTCTACTTCCTGACCCACTCCATGGGCGTCGTCGCCGACACCGAGCCCGGCGGCGGCATCTACCACGCCATCCTCGGCACCCTGGAGCAGGTCGGACTCGCCACGGTGATCGCCGCGCCCATCGGCGTGCTCACCGCGATCTACCTCGTCGAGTACGGCCGGGGCAACCTCTCCAAGGCCATCACGTTCTTCGTCGACGTCATGACCGGTATCCCGTCGATCGTCGCGGGTCTGTTCATCCTCAGCCTCATGCTGATGTTCGACATGGAGCCCTTCGGCTTCGCCGGCTCGCTGGCCCTGGCCATCCTGATGATGCCGGTGGTCGTGCGCTCCACGGAGGAGATGCTCAAGCTCGTCCCGAACGAACTGCGCGAGGCCTCCCTGGCGCTCGGCGTCCCCAAGTGGCGCACCATCCTGAAGGTGGTCCTGCCGACGTCCATCGGCGGCATCACCACGGGCATCATGCTCTCGATCGCCCGTATCACCGGTGAGACCGCCCCGGTCCTGCTGCTGGTGTGGGGCAACGCGTTCATCAACGCCAACCCCTTCGAGGGGGCGCAGGCCTCGCTGCCGCTGTACATCTACCAGCAGTACGCGAACAGCGCGGGCTCCGGTGCGGCGTACGACCGCGCCTGGGCGGCCTCGCTCACCCTGATCGCCTTCGTGATGCTCCTGAACCTGGTGGCCCGCGGGATCGCCCGCTGGAAGGCCCCGAAGACCGGTCGCTAAAGCGTCAATATGCGGCTACCGCCGCGCGGGGCCACACAGCGACCCCCAGACTCTGGAAGTGAAGTAGTAATGGCCAAGCGAATCGACGTAAGCGGACTCACCGCCTACTACGGCTCCCACAAGGCGATCGAGGACATCTCGATGACCGTCGAGCCGCGCTCGGTGACGGCGTTCATCGGCCCCTCCGGCTGCGGCAAGTCGACGTTCCTGCGCACGCTGAACCGCATGCACGAGGTCACCTCGGGCGGCCGCGTCGAGGGCAAGGTGCTCCTCGACGACGAGGACCTCTACGGCACGGGCATCGACCCGGTGTCGGTCCGCCGCGAGGTCGGCATGGTGTTCCAGCGTCCGAACCCGTTCCCCACGATGTCGATCTTCGACAACGTGGCGGCGGGCCTGCGACTGAACGGCAACTACAAGAAGAGCGAGCTCGCGGACATCGTCGAGCGCTCCCTCAAGGGCGCGAACCTCTGGAACGAGGTCAAGGACCGTCTGAACAAGCCCGGCTCGGGCCTCTCCGGCGGCCAGCAGCAGCGTCTGTGCATCGCGCGGGCGATCGCGGTCGAGCCGAACGTGCTGCTCATGGACGAGCCCTGCTCTGCGCTCGACCCGATCTCCACGCTCGCGATCGAGGACCTGATCGGCGAGCTCAAGGAGCGCTTCACGATCGTCATCGTGACGCACAACATGCAGCAGGCGGCCCGCGTCTCCGACCGCACGGCCTTCTTCAACCTCGCGGCGGTCGGTCAGCCCGGCAAGCTCATCGAGATCGACGACACGGAGCGCATCTTCTCCAACCCGTCGGTCCAGGCCACGGAGGACTACATCTCCGGCCGCTTCGGCTGAGCCGGCCTGCCGAGTCTCCTCGCGGTGCTGCATGGCGGTGCCACCGCGAGGCCGAAAAAGGGCCCGCCCCCGGCTCCCGGGGGCGGGCCCTCTCGTATGCGTCCGGTGTCTACAGGAACGCCAGATTCACGATCCCGTACGACGCGGCGGCCACGATCGCCGCGGCCGGCATCGTGATGAACCATCCCAGGATGATGTTCTTGGCGACGCCCCACCGCACGGCGTTCACCCGCTTGGTCGCTCCCACGCCCATGATCGCGGACGTGATGACGTGCGTCGTGGAGATCGGCGCCTTGAAGAGGAACGCCGTGGTGAACATGATCGAGGCTCCGGTGGTCTCCGCCGCGAAGCCCTGCGGCGGGTCCAGCTCGATGATCTTCCGGCCGAGCGTCCGCATGATCCGCCAGCCGCCGGCGTAGGTGCCCAGCGACAGCATCACCGCACAGGCGATCTTGACCCACACCGGGATCGGGTCGCCGTAGTCCTCGACATCGGCGATGACGAGCGCCATCACGACGATGCCCATGGTCTTCTGCGCGTCCTGCAGACCGTGCCCCAGCGCCATGCCGGCCGCCGAGACGGTCTGCGCTATCCGGAAACCGCGCTTGGCCTTGTGCGGGTTGGCCTTCCGGAAGATCCACATGATGGCGGTCATCACCAGATAACCGGCCAGCAGACCGACCACCGGGGAGATGAACATGGGGATGACGACCTTCTCCAGCACCCCGCTCCAGTAGACGGTCGTCCCGCCGGCCAGCGCCGCCCCGACCATGCCGCCGAACAGCGCGTGGGACGAGGAGGACGGCAGCCCGAAGTACCAGGTGATGAGGTTCCAGACGATCGCGCCCACCAGCGCGGCGAAGAGGATGCCCATCCCCTTCGACCCGGTCGGTGTCTGGATCAAGCCCTCACTGACGGTCTTGGCGACCCCGGAGCCCATGAACGCGCCGGCGAGGTTCATCACCGCGGCCATGGCCAGCGCGGCCCTCGGCGTCAGCGCCCGCGTCGAGACGGACGTGGCGATCGCGTTCGCCGAGTCGTGGAAGCCGTTGGTGTACGTGAAGAAGAGCGCGACGCCGATGGTCGCGACCAGAGCGAAGGTGTCCATGAAGGGCTCAGGACTCCTTGACGGCGATGGTCTCCACCGTGTTCGCCACGTGCTCGAACGCGTCCGCCGCTTCCTCCAGCACATCCACGATCTGCTTGAGCTTCAGCACGTCCATGGCGTCGTACTTGCCGTTGAAGAGGTGCGCCAGCAGCTTGCGGTGGATCTGGTCGGCCTGGTTCTCCAGGCGGTTGACCTCGATCCAGTACTCGGTGAGGTTGTCCATCGTGCGCAGATGCGGCATGGCCTCGGCCGTCAGTTCGGCAGCGCGCGCCAGTACCTCGATCTGCTGCTCGACGCCCTTGGGCAGTTCCTCGACGTTGTAGAGGACGACCAGGTCGACGGCCTCTTCCATGAAGTCCATGATGTCGTCGAGCGACGAGGCGAGGGAGTAGATGTCCTCGCGGTCGAACGGCGTGATGAACGAAGAGTTCAGCTGGTGGAAGATCGCGTGCGTGGCGTCGTCACCGGCGTGTTCCGCGGCCCGCATACGCTCTGCGATCTCGGCCCGGGCGGACGAGTCCGCCCCGAGCAGTTCCATCAGGAGCTTCGAGCCCGTGACGATGTTGTCCGCGGAGGCGGCGAACATGTCGTAGAAGCTCGTCTCCCTGGGGGTCAGACGAAAGCGCACGTGGGGTCCTCGGGGTGCTTCGGTTTCGGTCAGGCTGATGCTAGGCGCATCATCCGGCCACGGCTATCGGGCCGCCCACCAGTGTCGCCCATCGGGCACAGTGGTGAACACGGGGGCGGTTGTCAGGCCCGTATACCCCGCAAAGTTCGGTACCATATACCCACCAGGGGTATATATCGGCCCACTGCCCACCAGGAGGAAGCGATGACGGACGTGACCGACACAACAGATGTCGCACATGTCACCACCGGCAGCGCCGAGCCCGCCGGTGCGGACGCGACATCCGATCACGACCACGGTGTGCACGGGTACCACAAGCAGAAGGACGAGCACCTCAAGCGCCTGCGCCGTATCGAGGGCCAGATCCGCGGCCTGCAGCGCATGGTCGACGAGGACGTCTACTGCATCGACATACTCACGCAGGTCTCCGCCTCCACCAAGGCCCTGCAGTCCTTCGCCCTGCAGCTGCTGGAGGAACACCTGCGGCACTGCGTCGCGACAGCAGCCGTTGAGAGCTCCGCTCAGGGGGCCCTCAAGGGCGGTGACGAGATCGACGCCAAGGTGAAGGAGGCGACCCAGGCGATCGCCCGCATGCTGCGGACGTGAGCCGAGCCCGGCCTCGACGGACGCCCTGGTTCAGCCTCTGGAGGAGTCCCGCTCCTCGGCCACCTTCAGCACCTCGTCGATGCTCTCCAGGCTGAGCCGCTCGCGGGCGGCCGAGGCCGCGATGATCAGCTCTCCGCACAACTCGATCTCGGCGAGGGCCACGTGGTCCTGAACTGCCGTACCGCCGACCGGAGCCACGTGCATCACCTCGTCTCTGCCGTTGCCGGCTTCCTAGAGTAGGGAGCGGCCCACACACCGCGCATGGCACGGACGGGCTAGTTCACGCCGGTCACTCCTCGGCGATCCTGCCCGCGTAGATGTCGTCGGTGCGGGGCAACCGTACGCGCACCGAGGCCCCGAAATCGTAGAGCAGCGTCGTCGAGGCGACGGCGACGGGGCTTTGCTGTTGCCCGTTCAGGAAGCTGAAACGGTGCCTGACCTTGCGGATGCGGCCCTCGTCGTCGAGGTAGGCGTCGAACGGCACCTCGGCGGTGGCGAACCCCTCGGCCGCCGCCCTCAGCGGCTCCTCGTTCCCCTTCGAGGCCCGCCGGGCCGCGTCGGCGAGGTCCGCCGTCCCCCGGTAGTGACGCACTCCGGTTCCCGCGACCTCCGTCCTGCCCACGTACGTCGCCGTCCGCGTACCGAGCAGCACCTCGGCCGCCGTGAACGGGTCGGTGGCCCCGCCGGTGACGAGGTTCCCGTCGGACAGGGTCCGGGTGTCCACCCGCACCCACTTGTCCGCGGGCACACCGGCGCCCCGGTTCTTCATGAACAGCGCACCCGGCGCGAGCAGTTCGGTGATCGGCCGGCGCTCGGCCACCCCCGCGGGGTCCTGCGGCAACAGCACCTTCAACCGCCCCATCCGCTTGCGGTAGTCGTACACCCCGGCCCCACGGATGGTCACCCGGGTCCCGCCGGCGGCCATCTCCATCGACGTACGGGCCTTGGAACTCCCCGCGCCGACGAGCCGGCCGGCGGACTGCCGCAGCACGGTGACCGCTTCCCCGCCGCGCGCGTCCCCGGCGGCCGCGTCACCCCCGGAGCACCCCGCGGTCCCCAGCCCCGCCCCGGCCAGGACCACGGCGACGACGACCGTCGCACCCGTCCGCCTGTGCCGCCCTTCCCGCTGCCGCCCAGTCATCGCCTGCCTACCCCCAGCCGGTACGTCCGTCACGGGCCCCCTCGTTGTTCCGGTTAACGACGGGTTTGTGCCCCCGTCACGCGAGCCCGCGCAGACCGCCGTACGAGCCCTTTACCTGAGCTGGGTAACGTTGTCGGCGTGGCGCAGCAGGACGGGCCGGAACTTCCCCCCAACCTCCCGGAACACCGCACGACGACCATGGAGAAGGGCCGTTTCTGCATGGCCCACTGCATCTGTGGCTGGCGCGGCCCGGCACGAAGAGCGAGGAGCCAGGCGCGTACGGACGCGGAGCGGCACGCGACGGGCTGAAACCGTGGCGGACACCTCCCGGCCGGGCCCGGACCATGGAACCCTCACCCCCATCACCCCGTCTCCCAGGACGGAACCACCGGGAGGCCCCATGGAACGGCGCACGATACTCACGGCCGGCACGGCGGCGATCGCCGCGGCCGCGACCCCCCTCACCACCGCCTGCACCCAGTCGGGCACCCGCTCCGGGGCCACGGCCACCGACGCCGTGCGCACCTCCACCACCTCGAGAACCACCGCCGCGAACTGGTCCGCCCTGGCCCGCGACCTCGACGGCCCCCTGATCCGCCCGGGCGACGCCGACTGGCCCGCGGCCCGGCAGCTCTACAACACCCGCTTCGACACCCTGAAGCCCGCCGCGGTCGCGTACGTCTCCCACGCGGACGACATCCGCACCTCGCTGGCCTACGCCCGCGCCCACGCCCTGCGCGTGGCGATCCGCAACGGCGGCCACTCCTACGCCGGCTGGTCCTCCGGCGACGGCCGTCTGATCATCGACGTCTCGAAACTCAACCGCGTCCGGGCCTCGGGCACCACCGCAGTCGTCGGCGCCGGCGCCAAACTCATCGACGTCTACCGGGCGCTCGCCGCGAAGGGCGTCACCATCCCGGCCGGCTCCTGCCCGACCGTCGGCGTCTCGGGCCTCACCCTCGGCGGCGGCCACGGCGTCGTCTCCCGTGCCTACGGCCTGACCTGCGACAGCCTCACCCGGGCCACCCTGATCACCGCCGACGGCAAGCAGCTCACCGCCGACGCCCGCGAGAACAAGGACCTCTTCTGGGCCCTGCGCGGCGCCGGCAACGGCAACTTCGGCGTGGTCACGGAGCTGCACTTCAAGACCCACCCGGCCCCGCAGGGCGTCTCGGCGTACCTGTCCTGGCCCTGGTCGAAGGCGGCCGCGGTGGTGAAGGCCTGGCAGGAGTGGGGCCCGTCACAGCCCGACGAGATCTGGTCGTCCCTGCACCTGGCGAACGCCGCGGGCGGCACCCCGACCGTCTCGGTCTCGGCGTTCTCCCTGGGCACCTACGGCGAGCTGAAGAACGCCGTCGACCGCCTGGCCGACCGGGTCGGCGCCCCGGCCCGCAGCGTCTCCCTGAAGCGCCGCTCGTACGAGGAGTCGATGGAGGTGTACGCGGGCTGCTCCTCGTTCCCGACGGACGCGCAGTGCCATCTGCCCGGCTCGACCCCGGGCCGTTCCCCGAAGGGCGCGCTGGGCCGCGAGACCTATGCCGCGGCGTCGGACTTCTTCGACCGCTCCCTGTCAGCGGCCGGCATCCGCACCCTGCTGGCCCAGATCGCCTCGGTACGCGGCGGCACCGGCAGCATCGCCCTCACGGCCCTGGGCGGTGCGGTGAACCGCGTCTCCCCCACCGCCACGGCGTTCGTCCACCGCCGCTCGCGCATGCTGGCCCAGTACATCGGCGCCTGGCGGGCCGGCACGAGCGGTACGACGGCCCGCGGCTGGCTGGCCTCGGCCCACAAGGCCATGCGCCCGTACGCCTCGGGGGCCGCCTACCAGAACTACACGGACCCGACCCTGACCGACTGGCGCAAGGCCTACTACGGAGACGCGGCGACCCGCCTGGCCAAGCTGAAGAAGCAGTACGACCCCGAGCGCTTCTTCACGTATCCCCAGGCTCTGTAACGCCTTTACGCGGCGAGGTCCCGCTCCGAGGCCCGCTCACTGCGTGCCTCGGGGATCACCGTGTCCTCCCCTTCGGCACGCCCTCTGCCGCGCACCAGCCACCCCAGCCGGGGCGAGCGCTCGACGGCCGTCACCAAAGGCGTCAGCAGGGCCATGGCGAGCGGCGACAGCAGCAGCGCCACGGCGGTGCCCAGCGCGAACCCGCCCACGACGTCCGTGGGGTAGTGCACGCCCATGTAGACGCGGATGAACCCGCCGAACAACGCCAGCACGAGCGCGACGAGCCCGAACTTCCGGTTGGCGACGAACAGGCCGACCGCCAGGGCCATGACGATCGTCGCGTGGTCGCTGACGAACGAGTAGTCGGTCTTGCCCTGGACGAGCACCTCGAGCCCCTGATGGTCCAGGAACGGCCGGGGCCGCTCCACGAACCCCCGGATGGGCACGTTCACCAGGACGGCGATGCCGGCGGCCAACGGGGCCCAGACCAGCGCCGCGACGGTGGACGCCGCGTCCTCTCCGCCGCGCCGCCGCACCGACCACCAGCACCACACCACGAGCAGGACGATGCCGAGCAGCAGCCCGTACTCACCGACGTACTCCATGACGCGGTCGGACCAGGCCGGTGCGTCCTTGGCCAGGCCATTGATGTCGTACAGCAGGTCGACGTCAGGGTTCGACCCGGAATCGGCGAGTCCAGCCATGGCGCTGCGGCCCCTTCGTCGTCTCTCCCGGCGCACCTGTGCGTGCGCCGCTCCTGCCACCCCCGTGGTTGTAGATCCGCTTCCGTTGCAGTGACGTCCGCTCGGCTACGTCACCAGGAACGCATGGTCCCCGTCGATACGTTCCACACTCCACCGAATGATCACGCAGACGTTATCGAAGAGAGATACGTCTTCGCAGCTCAGGGGGTGGGTTCACACAGGGTTCACACGGTCGTGGGCAGTGCTTTCGCGCCATCTTCGGTGACGCGGGTGGCACCGAAGTAGTCGGGCGTATCGATCGGGTCGAATCGGATGACGGCACCGGTCCGGGGCGCGTCGATCATGTACCCGCCTCCGACATAAATGCCGACATGCCGGATGGTGCGGGAATTGGTGAGGTCGTCCGAGAAGAACACCAGGTCGCCGGGGAGCAGCTCGTCCCGCGAGGGGTGCGGTCCGGCGTTGTACTGGTCGTTGGCGACGCGCGGGAGCTTGATGCCCACGGTCGCGTAGGCGGCCTGGGTCAGACCCGAACAGTCGAAGCGTCCGCCCTGCTCAGCGGTGCCGGTGCCGCCCCACAGATAGGGCGTGCCGAGCTTCTTCTGCGCGTATTCGATCGCGGCCGCGGCCTGCTCGGAGGGGTCGACCCGCCCGACCGGCGCCGCGAAACTCTCGGAGAGCGTCGTGATCCGCTTCACGTAGTTCCGGGTCTCGCTGTACGGCGGCACGCCCCCGTACTTGATCACCGCGTACGCCCCCGCGTTGTAGGCGGCCAGCATGTTCTCGGTCGGATTCCCGCCAACCTTCTTCACGTACGAGGCGAGTTCGCAGTCGTACGAGGCGGCCGAGGGAATCGCGTCCTTCGGATCCCACACGTCACGGTCGCCGTCGCCGTCGCCGTCGATGCCGTGGCCGGCCCAGGTGCCGGGGATGAACTGCGCTATGCCCTGCGCGGCGGCATGGCTCTGGGCTCTGGGGTTGAAGCCGCTCTCCTGGTAGAGCTGGGCGGCGAGCAGGGCCGGGCTGATGGCGGGGCAGAGGTTGCCCCACTTCTGCACGAGGCCCGCGTACGCGGCGGGCACCGACCCCTTGGCCAGCGATTTCGCCCCGCCGCCCACGCCGTTGACCAGGTTCCCGGCGACGAGATAGACCCCGACGACGAGCAGCATCACGAAGGCCAGGGCGGAGCTGATCGCAACGCCCGCCACGATCCACGCCTTACGCACCGTCAACCGCCCCTCGCCGCCCAGGAGTCCGTGGGCCAGTGTAGAGGCGGCCGGCACACCCGGGAATGATCACGGGGAGGAGAGTCGGGGCGGACGGGCGGAACGGGGCGAGGCACGGGCGGCACGGCGAGAGTCACGACGGCTCCGGCCGGCGCACGGGGGCGCGGCGCGTCACGGGTGCCCCGCCGCTTGCCGGTACAGCCGCCGGGCCTCCGCGCCGAGGACCACGCTGTAGGAGACCCCCGGGGTCGTCCCGCCCCGGTCGTGCCCGCCGAGGACCCCGACCACCTGCCCGTCCCCGTTAACCCAGGGGCTGCCGCTGGTCCCCCCGCTGAAGCCGGGGCACGCGATGCGCTGCTGGGTGCGGCCGAGCGCGGTCGGTTTGTCGGTGCAGCTGACGGGCTTCTCGCGGGCGTTGGGGTACCCCGTGACGGTCACTCCGGTGGCCCCCGTCGCCGTACCGGTCACGAACCGGTTCCCGCCGACGACGTCCTGGAGCTCCTCGCCACCGCGCGGTGCGACCGCCGCGAATCCCACGTCGCTGTCCTCGTCCTGTCCCTCGGTCCACCCGCGGGGCAGGAACCGCCGCCGCACCCTCCACTCCCCGTAGGGCGCACGCCCGTCCCGGTAACCCGGCACGAACACCAGCCCTCCGTCGCCGCCCAGACAGTGCGCCGCGGTGACGATCAGATCCCGGCGCGGCGCGTCCACCACGGACGCCGTACAGAAGTGCCCTCCCCCTGCGGCGCGGAGAAGCACCCCGACCCGGGCGTCGCGCGCGGTGACGGTCACACCGAAGGGCCCGGCCCCGTCGTCGGCGGTCGCGGTGGACGCGGTGATGAGGGCGACGAGGATCACGGCGACGGACAGGACGCGCTTCACCGGAGCGACTGTGCCGGACGAAGGTGAGAGAAGTGTCAGACAACGGCCAATTCGTCTCGTGACATCGGGACGTGCCTGCCCGTCAGTTCCTCCGGCACCCGCCCCGACCGCCGCGGCCCTCAGGTCAAGCCGCTCCCATCGCCCGGCCATCGGGCCGTCAGCGGCAGGTAAGCCCCGCACCCTCTTCAGTAAGGCGGAAGTCAGGATTCCGATCACCGTCTTGTTGTCACGTACTCAACAAGCGATCGTCGTCGCGGGTCGCCGCCCCCGCCGGGAAACACACCGGCGGTTCCCCCACCCGCAGGCCTCTGCCCACCACTGCCAGGAGGCTGTACCTTGCGCACGACACCCTCTACTCCCCTCACCTCCCGCCTCAGATGGCGCCGCGTGGCGTCCGCCGCCACCGCCACCGCCGCACTCCTCCTCACCGGCCTCACCACCGCCGCCCACGCACAGGCCGTGGACCCCAGCACCTCCCAGGTCACCTGGACCCGCTCCTGCGCCCTGCCCCGCCACCAGGGCGAGATGGCCTGCAACGCCCTGCGCGTCACGGGCGGCCGTACCGCCTTCCAGCAGCAGCACGGCATCTCCGCCAAGGCCGCCGACGCCTCCTCCCCCTCCGGCTACGGCCCCTCCGACCTCCGCAGCGCCTACGGCCTGACCTCCGCCGCCGCGAGCAACGGCTCCGGCCGGACCGTCGCCATCGTCGACGCCTACGACGACCCCAACGCCGAGTCCGACCTCGCCGCCTACCGCTCCCAGTACGGCCTGCCCGCCTGCACCACCGCGAACGGCTGCTTCAAGAAGGTGAGCCAGACCGGCTCCACCACCGCCCTCCCCACCCCCGACAGCGGCTGGGCCGGCGAGATATCCCTCGACCTCGACATGGCGAGCGCCGTCTGCCCCAACTGCCACATCACCCTCGTCGAGGCGAAGTCGGCGTCCATGGCCAACCTCGGCACCGCCGTCAACGAGGCCGTCGCCCTCGGCGCCAAGTACGTGTCCAACAGCTACGGCGGCGGCGAGTCCTCCTCCGACGCCTCGTACGACTCCGCCTACTTCAACCACCCGGGCGTCGCCATCACCGTCAGCGCGGGCGACGCGGGCTACGGCGCCGAGTACCCGGCGGCCTCCAAGTACGTGACGGCCGTGGGCGGCACCAGGCTCTCCAGGTCCTCCACCACCCGCGGCTGGACGGAGAGCGTCTGGCGGACCAGCAGCACCGAAGGCACCGGCTCCGGCTGCTCCGCCTACGACACCAAGCCCACCTGGCAGACCGACACCGGCTGCACCAAGCGCATGATCGCCGACGTCTCGGCCGTCGCCGACCCGGCGACCGGCGTCTCCGTCTACGACACCTACGGCGCCGACGGCCAGGGCTGGGCCACCTACGGCGGCACCAGCGCCTCCGCCCCGATCATCGCGAGCGTCTACGCCCTGGCCGGCACCCCGTCCACCGGCTCCTACCCGGCCAAGTTCCCCTACGCGAACACCACCGCCCTGAACGACGTCACCAGCGGCAGCAACGGCAGCTGCACCACCAGCTACTTCTGCACCGCCCGGACGGGTTACGACGGCCCGACCGGTCTGGGCACCCCGGAGGGACTCGGCGCCTTCACCGGCTGACGCACTTCCCCCGGTGACAGACCGTCACCGGGGGACGCCGCCCGGCGCCGTGGGGGCCCCGGGCGGCGGGGAAACGAAGGGGCCGCGGCATCCCAGCCGCGGCCCCTTCGCCTTGCCAGGTAGCCTTCACCCGGAGAACACCGGCGCGACCGCTCACCCGACCAGCCGTCAGAAACGGCCCCCAAAGGTGGAAAAGGCCGCAAGAGGACACAACGACGGAACCACACACCAGGTTCCGCTCAGGCCTCATTGCCCGGCGTGACCTGCCGTGATACACAGAGTGACCATACGATCCTTCATGCACCGCCCGTCACCTCCCCTAGGGCCCGGAGCGGAACGGTGGCAAGGTATTCGTACGAAACCCGCCAATCAATGACGCCAAGTCGACATCCGACAGCATCATTGTCGGCGACAATGAGGCCTGACCTCTGCACTACCGCAGAGGGTGCGGAACTACCCAACAGGGGCGGTGACTTACATGCTCTTTGCGGCCGACAAGGGAGACATCAACACCATCATCGGCGGGATCGCTCCGGACTGGGGCCCCTTCGGCAGCCTGGGCAACGAGGCGAAGGTGATGATCGAGGTCGTGATGGCGGTGGCCATCCTGCTCTGCCTCGGCATCGCCATCTGGGGGGCCGCCAAGCAGCGCATCGGAGCCACCGCCCTGCGGGACACCTTCAGCGCGGAGCAGGGCAAGGGCCTCATCATCGCCGGCCTCACGGGAGTCTTCATCATCGGCTCCCTCGGCACCCTCTTCACCATCGTGTACGGCATGGCCGTGTAGCGCGGGCACGTCCCGCCCGGCCGGTCACGCCCGGCTCCCCTCCATCCCACCCGCCCGTCGTGCCCACCGGCTGAGGTTGCGTTTCCCTGATGTCGAGTCACCACACCGCGCCCGCGCGGGAACCAGCACGGCTACCGTCGTACGAGGAGTATGAAAAGTACGACCGGTACGAAGTGTTTCCGCACGACGTCGAGGGGGCGTACGCGGCATGAGTCTCGGTGACGACCACGAGTCCTCCGGCGGCTACGCCGGCACGGGCCAGACCCGCACCCGCCTGCCCGACTCCGGCGACGCCTTCGGCGACCCCCGCCGCCGCTCCTCGTCCCGCAGCCTGGTCACCGTGGTCGGCGTGGTGGTCCTCCTGATCGCAGCGATCGCCTTCGCCAACCGGGGGGACGGCGACGCCGAGAACAGCGGCTCGGGCAGCGACAAAGCAGAGAGTTCGGCGACGGCGCCGACGGGGCAGCGACCGGTGAAGTCGAAGACCGGGGACATCGCCACGGGCTACGCCCACACCGAGCAGGGCGCCCAGTCCGCAGCCACCAACTACGGCATCGCGCTCGGGTCGGCCGACATGTACAACCTCGAAAAGCGGCACGCGATCGTCAACACCGTGTACGCACCCGACGTGGCCGCCACGCAGCTGCCCGAGTTCGACGAGGTGTACTCGAAGGAGAGCTTCCTGGAGAAGCTCGGCCTCACCAAGGACGGTGCCGCGCCGAGCGGCCAGACCTTCGTCTCGCGCGTCGTCCCGGTCGGCACCAAGGTCACCTCCTACAACGACACCACCGCCTCGGTCGCACTCTGGTACACCTCCCTCTTCGGCCTGTCGGGTGAGACCTCCAAGAACCCCGTGACCGAGAGCTGGTACACCACGACCTACCAGCTGAAGTGGGTCGACGGTGACTGGAAGGTCACCGGCTTCACCCAGAAGGACGGCCCGGTCCCGGTCGGGCGCGACCAAAGAGCCTCCACCGCAGAGGACATGAGCAAGGCCGTCGAGGAGTACGGAGGGTTCACCTATGCCCGGTAGGCATCACGTACTCAAACTCGGCGCCGCGGTCGCAGCAGTGCAGACGGCCACGGTCCTGCTGGCCACCCGTGCCTTCGCCGCTCCCACCCCCTCCCCGTCCCCCAGCAACAACGCCTGTGATCTCCTCCGGGCCAGGGCCAGGGACATCTGCGAAGGCGACACCGGCAGCGGAAGCGGCAGCGGTACCTCCCGGCTCGACCCCACCTCCACCCTCGACCCCCTCTCCTCCCTCGCCAAGGGCTGCGCCGACGCCGCCTCCTGGACCGTCGACAAACTCAGCGACGCCGTGAAGGAGACCGCCAACGTCGACTTCACCAACCCCAAGTTCCTCCAGCAGTACGCCGTCGTCTTCGCCGCCTCGACGATCCTCACGCTCCTGCTCTGGCTCCTGGCCGTCGCCAAGCGAGCCGTCCGCGGCGTCCCCCTCACCACCGCCCTCTCCGAAGCCATCGGCTTCCTGTGGCTCACGGTGCTGGCCTCCGCCTTCACCCCCCTGATCCTCTACACCGTCGTATCGGCCACCGACGGCATCACCGAGGTCCTCGCCAAAGCCACCGGCGACCAGACCGACGCCTTCTTCGGCACGTTCTCCGAAGCCCTCAAGAAGGGCGAGGACATCGGCGGCGGCCCGATCATGCTGATCGTCGTCTCCCTGGTCAGCATCCTCGCCGCCGGAGTCCTCTGGCTGGAGCTCGTCATCCGGGCCGCGCTCCTCTACGTCGGCGCCCTCCTCGGCACCGTCGTCTACGCCGGCCTCGTCGACAAGAACCTGTGGGGCCACGTCCGCCGCTGGGCCGGCATCATGATCGCCGTCATCCTCATCAAGCCGGTCATCGTCATCGTCCTCGGCCTCGCCGGCGCACTCTCCGCCGACGACGGCCCGAACGCCTTCTCCGCCGTCGTCTCCGGCCTCGCCATCATCCTGCTCGCCATCTTCGCCAGCGCGATGATCTACCGCTTCGTCCCCGGCTTCGGCGACGAGATCGCCGGCTCCCGCAACAACCGCCTCATGCGGGGCGCCGAGAGCAAAGCCGCCGCGGTCATCAGCTCCCCCGCCAGCCTCGTCGCGCAGGGCATCAAGACCCACAGCTCCCGCGCCGACAACAACGGCCAAGGCAGCCAGTCCTCCGCCCCCCGCCCCAGCAACCCCGCATCCGGCGGGGTCGCCGCGCACAGCGCGCGCACCTCGAACGGCGGCGGATCCGTCCCCTCCGCCGCACCCGCCCCCCGTTCGAGCAGCCCCGTCAACACCCCGCACGCCAGCAACACCCGCAACAGCAGTACCAACCGCACGGGAGGTGAAGGGCGTTGACGACCGAGTCCCACGTGTCCCATCCGGTCACGCCCCGCCGGACATATCTGATCGGCCGCGCCCGGCCGAACGCGATCATCGGCCGCAACCGCGAGACCGGCGAGATCGCCCTGATCGTCGTGGGCGCGTTCCTCGGCATGATGTGCGGACTCCTCGTCCCGGTCCTGTCGCTGCGCATCGTGCTGCTCGCCGGGTTCCCGATGCTGGCGCTGGCCGCGGTGTACGTGCCGTACAAGCACCGCACCTTCTACAAGTGGTTCGAGATCAACCGCAGCTACAAGCGGACCCTCAAACAGGGCACCACCTACCGCTCCACCGCGATCGAGGCAGGCACCCGGCTGGACGGCAAGGAGATCGAGGTCGGCCCGCCCCCGGGCATCGGCCGCATCACCTGGCTGGCCGCCCCCTTCGGCCCCGACGAGATCGCCGTGCTCCTGCACGCCGACCGCAAGACCGTCACCGCCGCCATCGAGATCGAGGGCCCGGGCGTCGGCCTGCGCGACAGCGAGGACCAGGAGGCCCTCGTCGACCGCTTCGGCACCCTGCTCAAGCACGTGGCCAACGGCGACGGCTTCGTCACCCGCATCCAGATGCTGGCCCGCACCCTCCCGGCCGACCCGGACGCCCACGCCAAGGACGTCGCCGTCCGCGGCGACGACAAGGCCCTGCCGTGGCTCCAGGACTCCTACGACCAGCTCCAGTCCATGGTGTCCACCAGCAGCGAGCAGCACCGCGCCTACCTCGTCGCCTGCATGCACTACACCCGCGAACTCGCCGCCGAGGCCAACGCCATGGCCCGGGCCGCCCGCGCCCACGGCGGCAAGGTCGACCGGGACGCCGGACTCGCCGTCGTCATGGCCCGCGAGCTCACCGACATCTGCTCGCGCCTCCAGGAAGCCGACATCCGCGTCCGCCAGCCGCTCGGCCAGGGACGGCTGTCCTCACTGATCCACTCCATGTACGACCCCGACCACCCCATCGACCACATCCAGGCGATGACCAAGCGCAACGCCTGGCCGGCCGAACTGGACGCCATGGAGCCCACCTACCTCCAGGCCAAGACCCGCGAGTCCTCCACCCGCGCCCCCTGGTGCCACGCCACGGCCTGGGTGAAGGAGTGGCCGATGACCCCCGTCGGCGTCAACTTCCTCGCCCCGCTCCTCGTCCACACCCCGGACGTCATCCGCACCGTCGCCGTCACCATGGACCTCGAACCCACCGAGGTCGCCATCGAGCGCATGCTCACCGAGAAGACCAACGACGAGGCCGAGGCGTCCCGCGCCGCCAAGATGAACCGCACCGTCGACCCGCGGGACGTCGCCGCGCACTCCCGGCTCGACCAGCGCGGCGAGGACCTCGCCAGCGGCGCCGCGGGCGTCAACCTCGTCGGCTACATCACCGTCAGCTCCCGCTCCCCCGACGCCCTCGCCCGCGACAAGCGGACGATAAGGGCCTCGGCGGGCAAGTCGTACCTCAAGCTGGAATGGTGCGACCGCGAGCACCACCGCGCCTTCGTGAACACCCTTCCCTTCGCCACCGGCATTCGGAGGTAGGACCTGATGCGGGATCCGCTGTCCGTCCTCACCGACGCCTTCACCTCCTTCCTCTTCGGGAAGGTCGAGACGACCAGGCTCCCGGTGCGCACGTCCACGGGCCAGGCCCAGGCGGTCTACCTCCCGACCGCCGCCCCGGGCCTCGGCGACTCCGGCGTCATCATCGGCCGCGAGGTGTACTCCGGAAAGGGCTACATCTACGACCCCTTCCAGCTCTACGGCCAACAGCTCCCCGCGCCGCACTGGCTGGTCCTCGGCGAGTCCGGCAACGGCAAGTCGGCACTGGAGAAGACGTACGTCCTGCGCCAGCTCCGCTTCCGCGACCGCCAGGTCGTCGTCCTGGACGCCCAGGGCGAGGACGGCGTCGGCGAGTGGAACCTCATCGCCGAGGAGCTGGGCATAACTCCCATCCGCCTGGACCCGACCGCGGCCCTGGACATGGGTATCCGCCTCAACCCGCTCGACCCCGCGATCACCACGACGGGCCAGCTCGCGCTGCTCCGCACGATCATCGAGGTCGCGATGGGCCACGGCCTCGACGAGCGCTCCGGCTTCGCCCTCAAGGTCGCCCACGCCTACGTCAACGAGACCATCGTCGACCGCCAGCCGGTCCTGACCGACATCGTCGAGCAGCTGCGCCACCCCGAACCCGAGTCGGCCGAGGCGATGAACGTCGCCATAGACGACGTACGGGCCTGGGGCCTCGACGTCGCCCTGGTCCTGGACCGCCTCGTCGACGGTGACCTGCGCGGCATGTTCGACGGCCCCACCACGGTCGGCATCGACCTCGACGCCCCGCTCATCGTCTTCGACCTGTCCCACATCGACCGCAACTCCATCGCCATGCCCATCCTCATGGCGATCGTCGGCGTGTGGCTGGAGCACACCTGGATCCGCCCCGACCGGAAGAAGCGCATCTTCCTGGTCGAGGAGGCCTGGCACATCATCAACAGCCCCTTCGTCGCCCAGCTGTTCCAGCGCCTGCTGAAGTTCGGCCGGCGCCTGGGCCTGTCCTTCGTGGCGGTGGTCCACCACCTGTCCGACGTCGTGGACGGAGCCGCGGCCAAGGAAGCGGCGGCGATCCTCAAGATGGCCTCCACCAGGACGATCTACGCCCAGAAGGCCGACGAGGCGAGGGCGACGGGACGAGTCCTCGGGCTGCCCAGGTGGGCGGTCGAGATCATCCCGACCCTCACCCCCGGCATCGCCGTCTGGGACGTCAACGGCAACGTCCAGGTCGTCAAACACCTGATCACCGAGACCGAACGCCCCCTGGTCTTCACCGACCGCGCGATGACCGAGTCCTCCCACGACCTCACCGACGACGCCCTGCACGCCGCCGAACTCGAGGCGGAGGAACGGGCCGCGGCCTTCGTGGAGCACCACCTGGGCGACTCCGAATCAACGGTGGCATAGGCGGCAGGGGAGAACGCGTGAGACCGGACGACCGCCACACCCAGCGGGACGGCCAGGGAGGCATCCCCGACGGCCTGCTGATCGGCATACTCGCGTTCCTCCTCGGCATGACCCTGCTGGTGTGGACGGCCACCGGCCTCGCCGCCCTGTTCGCCCACGGCTCCTGGCCGTCCGGCGTCACCTTCGCCCGCACGCCCCTGGCCATGCGCGACCTCGTCGCCCGGCCCCACGACATCCCCGGCGCCTGGCCCGGCACACCCGCCGGCGAACTCTCCGGCTACGGCCTGTTCTGGGGCGTGCTCATCGGCCAGCTGATGATCCTGGTCGTCCTGACCGTGTTCGTGATGGGTACGCTGGCCCGGTGGCGAGCGGTGCGCGCGAGACGCCGCGAGGAGCGGACCCTGACGGCGGGGCAACACCCGGAACCGACACGGCACGGGGTGACGACACCGGGGCAGGGGCCCGGGGCCCCGGCAGTACCGCACGGCGTCCCGACACCCGGCCAGGGGTCCGGGACCCCGGCAGTACCGCACGAAGCCCCGTCACCCGGACAGGAACAGGCGACCACGGCGACGCAGCACGAGGTGCCGACGCCCCGCTCGGCCACTCGCTCCCCGCAGATCCTGGAACCGACGGCATCGGCCACGCACGCCCCGCACCCGACGGCGACCGAGATCCCCGCCCCGGTGACGACACCCACCACCCGGGCGTCCCTGTTCGCCCAGGAGCGGGTGGGCGCGTGGGAGAAAATCCTCGTAGCCCCCAAGGAGACCCGCCGAACCGCCGCCGCCCGAGCGGTGGCCGACGCGGAAGGCCCAGCCCTCGTCGTCACCTCGAACCCCACCCTCTGGCAGGAGACGAAAGACGCCAGAGCCAAACTGGGCCCCGCCCACCTCTACGACCCCACCCACCTCTGCGACACCCCGTCCCGCCTCCACTGGTCCCCCACAGCCGGCTGCGAGGACAAGGCGACAGCGGCCACGAGAGCCACCGCCCTCCTCGCCCCGGTCCGCCCCACCGCCAAACTCGACCAGGCCCTCAGCGACACAGCCGAGACACTCCTGCGGAGCTACCTGCACGCCGCGGCGATCGACGGCCGCACCATCCGCCACGTCCACCGCTGGTCCCAGGGCACTCAGATCCAGGACGCCGTACGCATCCTCCGTACCAACCCCAAGGCGGCCCCCGGCTCCGCGGGCGAACTCGAAGGCGCCCTCACGGCCCACCCCGAACGCCGGGACATGGCCCAGCAGCTGACGACCCGTGCCCTCGCGGCCCTCTCCACGATCAACATCCGCGAAGCCTGCACTCCCAACCGAAATGATGCCCTCGCCTTGGATTCCTTCGTCCACGAAGGGGGCACGCTTTACGTGGTGGGGGAATCCATCGAGGACCCCAGGACGAACCCGGGCGCGATGCCCTTCCTGACGGCCCTCGTCTCGAGCGTGGTCGAGCGCGGCCGGCACATGGCCGAACGGTCATCGGCCGGTCGCCTCGACCCACCAATGACGCTCGTCCTGGACGACGTCGCGGCCGTGGCCCCGCTCCCCCAGCTCCCGGAGCTGCTGGCCACCGGAGCGGACCGGGGCATGCCGACCCTGGCCCTGCTCCGGTCCCGCGAACAGGGCCGCGCCCGCTGGCCGCACGACGAACTGCCGGTCTGAAGCCGTACCCCGGAGAGGCTCACTCCCGCACGAGGACGAACTCCAGCTCCCGCTCCCCGGCATCCCCCAACGGCACCGTCACACCACTCGGCACGAACCCGGCCCGCCGGTAGAACCGCTGCGCCCGCCCGTTCTCCTCGTGCACGATGAGCCGCACCCGCTCGAGTCCCTGAGCCCACGACCACTCCAGGGCCGCGTCGAACAGCACCTCGGTCAGCCCGCTCCCGCGCTCCTCCGGCCGCACGAACACACCGACCACATGCCCCTGCTTCCGCTCCACCGGAAACCCGGCCCAGTCGGTCGTCCCGGGCTCCTCCACGAGCACGGTCAGCGTCGCGACCCACCGCCCGTCCGGCCCCTCGGCGATGATCTGCTGCGCCCTGCCGGCCCCCTCCGCGGCCCCCGCGGTCCGCTCCTGCCAGAACGCGTCCGGCCGGGCCACGGCCTCCTCGTACGTCTCCAGGAAGGCCAGGTGCGCCACCGGGTCCCGCAACGCCGCGAGCCGCAGCTCCTTCGCCGCGGCCCACTCGCCGGCACGGACGGACCGGATCACATAGCTCATGCGGCCACGGTAGTACCCGAGTACGACACCCCTCACCCCGGTTACACCGCCGGTCCGACGCCCGCCGCCCCCGCAGGCACGAGCATCGAACCATGCTGACGGCACACGAACTCACCAAACGCTACGGCGACCGGACGGTCGTCACCGACCTGTCCTTCACCGTCCGCCCGGGCACCGTCACCGGCTTCCTCGGCCCGAACGGCGCCGGCAAGTCCACGACCATGCGCATGCTCCTCGGCCTCGACGCCCCCACCCGCGGCCACACCACCGTGGCCGGCCGCTCCTACGCCGCCCACCCCGCGCCTCTCACCGAGGTCGGCGCCCTGCTCGAGGCCCGCTCGGTGCACCCCGGCCGCACGGCCTACCACCACCTGCGCGCCCTCTCCCACACCCACGGCATCCCCCGCAGCCGGGTCGAACACGTCCTCGGCCTCACCGGCCTGACCGACGTGGCCCACCGCCGCGTCAAGGGCTTCTCCCTCGGCATGGGACAACGCCTCGGCATCGCCGCCGCCCTCCTCGGCGACCCGGCCACGCTCATCCTCGACGAGCCGGTCAACGGCCTCGACCCGGAGGGCGTCCTGTGGATCCGCAACCTGCTCAAGTCCCTCGCCGCCGAGGGCCGCACGGTCCTCGTCTCCTCCCACCTGATGAGCGAGATGGCCCTCACCGCCGAGCATCTGGTCATCATCGGCCGCGGCCGTCTCCTCGCCGACACCACGGTCACCGACTTCGTACGCGACTCCGGGGCGGGCGCCACCAAGGTCGTCACCCCGGACGCCGGCACCCTCGCAGACCTCCTCACCGCCCCCGGCGTCGACATCACCACCGACACCCCCGGCACCCTGCGGGTTCGCGGCACGGACACCGAACACATCGGCCGCACCGCAGCTGCCCACGGCATTCCCCTGTACGAACTGACCCCCAGCACCGCCTCCCTGGAGGAGGCCTTCATGGACCTCACCCGCGACGCGCTGGAATACACGGCGACCCCGGAAGGAGCGGCAGCATGACCACAGCGACCCTCCCCTACCGTGTGACCCCGGCCCGCGTCCTGCGCTCCGAGTGGCACAAGTTCTGGACCCTGCGCTCCACCTGGATCACCCTCGTCGTCACCAGCGCCCTCACCGCAGCGATGGGCGCAGGCCTGGGCGCCGCCTACGACGGCTCCGGCGAAGGCGGCATGGACACCGTCATGTTCGTCCTCCTCGGCACCCAGTTCGCCACGATCAACCTCGGCGCCCTGGGCATTCTGGCCACCGCCGGCGAGTACTCCACCGGCCAGGTCCGGGCCACGATGACGGCCGTCCCGCGCCGCCTGCCCGTCCTGTGGTCCAAGGCCGCCGTCCTGACCGCGGTCGCCCTCCCCCTCACCCTGGCGACGAACCTTCTCACCTTCCCCCTCGCCCAGTCGTTCCTCACCGGCACCGACCTGTCCGCCTCCCTCGGCGACCCCGGCGTCCTGCGCGCTCTCGGGGGCAACGCGATCGGCCTCACCCTCCTCGCCGTGCTCGCCCTCGGCATCGGCGCGCTGCTCCGCTCGGTCCCCATGGCCATCGGCGCCTTCATCGGCATCGTCATGATCCTCCCCGAGATCCTGGCCATGCTCCCGTACACGTTCGTCGACGACGCCGTCCGCTACTTCCCCGGCAAGACCCTGGAAGCCCTCACCACCGCGCAGCCCATGCCCGGAGCGGCCTCCCCGGGCGCCGCACTGCTGGCCATGCTCCTGTGGACGGCGGCCGTCCTCACGGTCGCCGCGGTGGTCCTGCGCCGCAAAGACGTATGACGCCCGGCAGCGCATCCCGCACGATGGACCCCGTGACCCAGGACCGGGCGCCGGAGCCCCTCACCGAATACACCCAGCGCCTCACCCACCGGGTGCGCTCCTTCGACCGACGCCACCCGCTGCTGTGGGACCTCCACTTCACCGGCTTCTGGGTCACCGCCGCCCTGATCGACTACACCGGCGGCGGCTGGCGCCACAACGCCCACGCCCTCGACGTCCCCGGCTGGTTGCTCCTGACCATGAGCCTCGGCCTCTCCGTCCCCCTCTTATGGCGCCGCACCCACCCCGCGGTCGCCCTGGCCGTCATGGTTCCCTTCGCCGTCGCCAACGCCTGGGCCGGAGCCGCCCTCCAGGCGGCCCTGCTCCAGCTGGTCCTCGTCTACCACCTCGCATTGCGCCGCCGCCTGCGCGACCTGTGGTGGGCGGCGACCCTGGTGATCACCCCGGTCCTGCTGTCGGCCGTCCGCCACGGGGAGGGCACCTGGGAGCAGCAGATCGGCTCCCACCTGATGTCCATCACGGTGGCCGCCCTCATCGGCGTCACGGTCCGCACCCGCCGCGACTACACCGAGGCGCTGGAGGACCGCGCCCGCCGCCTGGAGACCGAACGCGACCAGCAGGCCCAGCTCGCGACCGCAGCCGAACGTGCCCGCATCGCCCGCGAGATGCACGACATCATCGGCCACAACCTCTCCGTCATCACCGGCCTCGCCGACGGCGGCCGCTACGCCGCCGCCAAGTCCCCCGAGCGCGCGGCCCAGGCCCTCGACGCCATCGCCGGCACCAGCCGCCAGGCCCTCACCGAACTCCGCCGCCTCCTCGACGTCCTGGGCGAGGAGGAGAGGAACCAGCCCGACCTGGCCCCCCAGCCCGGCCTCGGCGACCTCGACGCGCTCCTCGACGGCGTCCGCTCCGCGGGCCTCCCCGTCACCACGACCACCCACGGCATCCCCGGCCTCCCTCCGGGCCGCCAGCTCACCGTCTACCGCGTCATCCAGGAAGCCCTCACCAACACCCTGAAACACGGCGGCCCCGACGCCACCGCCCAGATAGCCCTCTCCTACGCGGAGAAGGCCGCCGTCACCGTCACGATCACGGACACCGGCAGCGGCAGCCGCACCGACGGGCCGTCCCGGGACGGCCGGGGACTCCCCGGAATGCGCGAGCGAACCGCCCTGTACGGCGGCACACTTGAGGCCGGTCCTCGCCCCCAGCCTGAGCAGGGCTGGCGCGTCCGTCTACACCTCCCGGAGGAACCCCCGCAGTGACCACGGTCCTGATCGCCGACGACCAGCCCCTTCAGCGTTTCGGCTCCCGCATGCTGCTGGAGAGCCAGGACGACATGACGGTCGTGGGCGAGGCACCGAACGGCAGCGAGGCGGTCCGCCTGGCTGCCGAGCTCCGCCCCGATGTCGTCCTGATGGACATCCGCATGCCCGGCCTCGACGGCATCGAGGCCACCCGCCGCATCGCCGCCGCCGGCGACCGCACCCGCATCCTGATCGTCACCACCTTCGACCTGGACGAGTACGCCTACGCCGGCCTCCGCGCAGGTGCCTCCGGCTTCCTCGTCAAGGACGCCCAGCCCGAGGAACTCCTCGCCGGCATTCGCGCGGTGGCCACCGGCGACGCGGTCGTCGCCCCCAGCCTGACGCGCCGCCTCCTGGACGCCTACGTCCATCACCTCCCGGCCGGCCCTGGCACGGAAGCCGGTCCACGGGAGGATGCCCGCCTCGCTTCCCTCACCGACCGGGAGCGCGAAATCCTCACGGTCATCGGCCAGGGCTGGACGAACACGGAGATAGCCACGCGTCTTCATCTCGCCGAGTCGACGGTGAAGACCCATGTGGGCCGCATTCTCGCGAAGACCGGTTCCCGTGACCGCATTCAGGCCGTCATTCTGGCGTACGACACGAAGCTGGTTGAGCCGTCGTAAAGGTCCTGAAACGCAGAAAACCCCCGCATCCGAAGATGCGGGGGTTTTCCCAAAAATTGTTCGGCGGCGTCCTACTCTCCCACAGGGTCCCCCCTGCAG
>NZ_JBEORR010000046.1:0-58842 GCF_040302345.1 Streptomyces sp. NPDC126510
CAGCCCCCCGCCCACCCCCCACCCCCCCCGCGCCCCACCTCGGCCGCTGCGGCGAACCACCCCCCCCCCGGGCCGGGGCGGGGCCCCGCCCCCCCGGGCCGCCCCCGCCACGGCGGTACCGGCGGCGCTCGCTGCCCGCCTCCACTCCCGCATCCCTGGATCACCCATGTCAGAAACCCACCCGGCCGTCGCCGTCACAGAGGACCGGGCGGCCGGCCAGCCGGTCGGCCCCCGCCGCTTGCCGCTCGTTCTGATCCTGGGCTCGCTGACCGCACTCGGCCCGCTCACCATCGACCTCTATCTGCCCGCGCTCCCCGAGGTCAGCGGGGATCTGCATGTCTCACAGGCAGTCACCCAGCTCACCCTGACCGCGTTCATGGTCGGCATCGCGGTGGGCCAGCTGCTCATCGGCCCGCTCAGCGACACTCTCGGCCGGCGACGGCCGCTGCTTGCCGGGCTGACCGTGTACGTGGTGGCGGGTGCCCTGTGCGCCGTCGCACCGGATCCGGCGGTTCTCATCGGCATGCGGCTGGTGCAGGGGCTGGCCGGCGCGGCGGGCATCGTCATCGCCCGGGCCGTCGTCCGTGATCTGTACGACGGTCTCGGCGCGGCCCGGCTGCTGTCCTCGCTGATGCTGGTCTCCGGTACGGCGCCGATCCTGGCTCCGGTGCTCGGCGCCCAGTTGCTGCGCCTGACGTCCTGGCGCGGCGTCTTCGCCGCCCTCGCTCTGCTCGGCCTGGCGGTCCTGACCGCCACCACCGCCCTGCTGACCGAGTCTCTGCCCCTCCCCCGGCGCCGCCCCGGCGGACTCGGCATCACCCTGCGCACCATGCGCGGCCTGCTCCAAGACCGTCCCTTGACCGGTTACTTGCTCACCGGCAGCCTCCGTTTCGCAGCCCTGTTCGCCTATATCGCGGGCTCCTCCTTCACCCTCCAGCGGATCTACGGCGCCTCCCCGCAGACCTACAGCCTGCTGTTCGCCCTCAACTCGATCGGCATGGTGGCGACGGGTCAGCTGAACGGCAAGGTTTTGCTCGGCCGTTTCCCCTCGCACCGCATCCTGGCAGCGGGCCTGATCGTGCTCGTCTGCGCCGGCAGCACCCTGGTCCTGCTGGTCACGACCACGCACACGGGCCTGCCCTGGATCGCGGTTTCCCTGTTCCTCGTCGCCTGCCCCGTCGGTACGATCTTGCCCACCACCACGGCGCTCTGTCTTCAGCGCGCCCCGCACACGGCAGGCAGCGCGTCGGCGCTGCTGGGCACCACTCAGTTCCTCATGGGCGCTCTCGCCCCTGCCCTGGCGGGCCTCGGCGGGCAGGACACCGCCCTGCCCATGGCCGCGTCGGTCCTCGGCCTCGCGCTGGCCGCGGCAGCCGGTTTCCTCGCCCTGTGCCGTCCTTGGAGAGCCACTCCCGACCCGCTCGCTCAGTGAGCGCGGAACATGTCAAAAGCGAGCCATTCTCATGGACAGAACCTTCATAGCGGCGGACGTCCGGGCTACGAAACCCTCGCGCTCCTCAGTCGTCTCGTCCAAACCCCTGTGAACCGCGTCTGCAGCTCCGGGATGCAGCCCGAGCCATCCCGGGGACGGCGCGCCCGTCACCTCGCCGACGTAGAGGGTCAGTTGCTGCCGGAGGCGTTCCACCAGGGCCCGGTCGTCTATCGAGCGGCTGATGCTGCGTGAGCTGGTGAGCAAGGTGCTCGTCCACTGCGCGCGGCGCGGTGAGTCCCCCCGAGCGACCGTGACGCTCCCCCGCTGACCGCGCCCCGAAGAAACCGGAAGAACCGGAAAAACCGGAAGAAGAGAACCGCGAGAAACGGAGTCCCCCCCATGCAGATCCTCCTCATCGGCGCCACCTGCATGATCGGCTCCCGGGTCGCCTCGGAAGCGCTGGGCCGCGGCCACGAGGTGACCGCCGCGACCCGCTCCGGCGCGGCGGCGGCCCTGCCCGAGCACACCGCCCTGGCCCCGCTGGCCCTCGACGCCTCCGTGCCCGCCAAGGTCGCCGAGGCCGCCGCCGGACACGACGTGGTCGTCTCCGCCGTCTCCCCGCCCCGCGACGGCTCCGACCCGGCCGCTCCGCTACTGGCGCTCTACCGCTCCATGTTCGATGGGCTGCGCACCGCGGGACGTACGCCGTCTTGTCGTCGTCGGCGGCGCCGGCAGCCTGAAGACCGCCTCAGGGCTCGACCGGGTCGACACTCCCGACTTCCCCGCGCCGTACAAGGGAGAGGCCCTCGCTCACCGGGAGGTCCTGCGCCTGCTGCGCGCCGAGGTGGACGACCTGGAGTGGACCTACCTCTCCCCCGCCGACGAGATCGCTCCCGGCGAGCGCACCGGCACCTTCCGCCTCGGCGGCGACGAGCTGCTGACCGCCGAGGACGGCAGCAGCTTCATCAGCGCCGAGGACTACGCGGTGGCTCTGGTCGACGAGGTCGAGAAGGGCGAAACGATCCGGCGTCGCATCACCCCGGCGTACTGACCGCCGGTGGGCCTCACAGTGCTGTGAAGGTCCACAACAGGTTGGTGCTGCCGTCGTAGGTCCACTGCTTGGTGACCGAGCCGGAGGGCACGTTGCCGCCGCCGTCGAGGACCAGGCCGGTGGTGCGGTTGGCGATCGAGAAGCGGCCGTCGCCTCGATGGGTGATCCGCCACTGCTGGTTGCTGCCACCGTTCCAGGCGGCCTGCCGGGCGGTGGAGCCGTCGGCGGCGGCGCCCCAGCCATCGGCCACCATGCCGTTGGCACGGTTGACCAGCTTGTAGTAGCCGCCGCCGACTTCGACCGCCTGCCAGTGCAGGTTGGGGCTGTTGTCCCAGCCCCATTGCTTGAGGTCGGAGCCGGAAGCGACGTCGCCGCCGGAGTCCAGGGCCAGGCCGTCCGTGACGTTGGTGATCCTGAAGTACGAGGACGGCGCGAACTGGACCCTCAGTGAGGCGACCTTGTCGTTGCCACCGGTGTCCCGAAGGTCGGGAACGTCGGCGCTGAAGGTCCAGGAGGTGCCGGTGAGGTCGTCTCCGGAGTAGCCGGTCACCTGGTAGCCGGGGGCCAGTCGCAGTGAGGACAGACTGCGGGGGCCGAGACCGGCGAGCGTGAGCTGGTCAGCGTCGTAATCGCCGACAGCGAGGACCGCGGCCGGTCCGCGGTAGCCGGAGTCCGGGAAGGCCACGGCACCGCGCAGCGGGCGCAGACCGGGGATCTGCCCGGAGAACTCGAGCTTCAGGACGTACGCGTGGGCCTGGAACGGCGCTGTCGCCGGCAGGGCCACCCGTAGGCCGGTCGCGCCCTGGACCGGCTTGGGCAGGGTGATGTAGTGACCGGCCTCGTCGTCGAGCAGTTTCACCGACCGCAGCGAGGTGAGGTCGATCCGGTCGGAGTTGAGCGTGCCGATCGTCAGCGAACTCCCGGGCCAGCCCAGCACGGTGGCGTACAGGACGGTGTTGGCCTTGTTCCGGGTGAACCGGATGTCCTGTGCCGTGCCGGCGGTCGGGTTGGTGAAGGCGCCACCGCCCATCTTCGTCGGGCCCTCGCCGTACGCGGTCCAGGCGCGCGTCGAGTACACCGACTCCCCGAAGCGCTTCAGGTAGTCGCCGATGCCGAGCAGGATGTCCTTCTGCGCCTGCGGGATGGTGCCGTCGACCTTCGGCGCGATGTTGAGCAGCACGTTGCCGTTCTTGCTCACCCGGTCGATGAACGAGTGCAGCATCTGCGGGATGCTGTAGTAGCCGATGCCCTCCGTGTAGCACCAGCTGGAGCTGGAGATACTGTCGTCGGTGAGCCAGTACGGGGCGGTGAGGTCGCCCGGGCCGCCGCGCTCGTAGTCGAAGACCTGACCGCGGTCGCTCATGCCGTCCTTGTAGGTGGCGACGACTTCCTTGCCCCAGGCTTCGGCCTGGTTGTAGTAGTACGCCAGGAAGTTGAGCCGCTGCTTCTCGTCGACGGCGTCGAGCTTGAAGTCCTGCCAGAGGATGTCGGGGCGGGCGCGGTCGATGACCTCCTTGAGCTTGTCGTACCAGAGCTGGTTCTCCTCGGCCTGACTCAACTGCCCGTACAGCTTCTTGAGGCTGGGGTCCGCCTGTGCGGGCACGTGGTCGAAGAAGCCGTTGAAGTGGTAGGCGTGGTGCATGGCCACCAGGAGCTTGAGGCCCCGGGCGCGGATGGCGTCGGTGAACAGCCGCAGCAGGTCGAGCTTCGGCCCCTTGGCGACCGAGTTCCACTCGCTGACCTTGCTGTCCCACATCGAGAATCCGTCGTGGTGCTCGGCGACGGGACCGGCGAACCGGGCACCGGCGTCGACGAAGAGCTGCACCCATTCCTTCGGGTCGAAGTTGCCGCCTGCGGACTTCAACTTGGGCGCGAACTGCACGGTGTTGCCCGCCAGGTCCTTCCCTCCGTCGATGAAGTTGCGGTACGGCCAGGCCGAGGGCGGGCCATAGGTGGCGACGTGGTGCTTGTTGGCCGCGCTGCCCTCGATGTACATCTGGCGCGGGTACCACTCGCTCTCGTAGGCGGGGACGCTGAAGGCACCCCAGTGGAAATAGATCCCGAACTTGGCGTCTCTGAACCACTCCGGGGCCGGCGGATGCCGGTCGACCGATTCCCAGTCGGGCGTGTAGGTGCGGGTGCGGGGCACTGCCTGCGCGCCACCGGCGCCGAACAGGCCTCCGGCGGTGGTCGCGGCAGCCACCACCGTGGCTGCCGTGAGGAACTGACGTCTGTTGGTCCGACTCGACATGCGCGTCCCTGCGACGAAGGGGAAGGGGGGTGCGCTCCGAGACGAGGCTCCGGAGCGCCCTTGTGCCAGGGACGAAGGTCGACCATGCGACCCGCTCATGTCAACGGGTATGCGTGTGATTGATGGGATGGATAGCGCGGACGACCGGATTCCAGCCGCGGAATCCACATTTTCAGCCCGTACTCATCCCATCAATCACGCGCACTGCAGCTCACCGATTCGTCAGACGGTACGCCGCTGGAACTGCTGGTTGGCGGCGGTGGCGCCGCATGTCCATTGGATCAGGCGGGCGCCGTTGGCGGTGGAGCCGTTCGCGACGTCCAGGCACAGGTTGCTGTCCCTCGACTTGAGGTGGTAGGTGCCGTTGCCCTGGTCCTCGAGAAGCCACTGCTGGTTGGTGCCGGTGGTGCAGCGGTACTGCTGCACGTAGGCGCCTGGGTCGTTGGAGCCGTTGGCCACGTCGAGGCACTTGCCGCTGTGCTCGGCGATGATCTGGACGTAGCCGCTGTCGGTGGCCTTCAGGCGCCACTGCTGGTTGAGGCCGCCGTTGCAGTCATACTGCACGACGTCATAGCTGTCTGCTGCGGAGTTGTCCTTGACGTCGATGCACCTGCTGCTGTGCTGTGCGACGAAGTTGTAGTAGGGGCCGCCGCCGACGCCGGTGACCGTCCCGGCCGCCGTGTCGATGGCGACCTGCGGGTACCAGGGCAGGTTCATGGTCCTGCCGGTGGGGAAGGTCAGCGGCAGCCAGACGTACTGGGAGTCGTTGACCGTGCCGCCGATGGAGTTGCCCCAGCGGTCGCCCATGTACAGGTACGAGGTGCCCGACGTGCCCTGGACGGGCAGGACATAGGTGGTCTGGGAGCCGTAGGCCGTCGCGTCGCCGACGTCCGCCTGGGCGGACCAGGGACCGGCGAGGCTCGTCGCGGTGGCGTAGCGCTGCTGGTTGGGGTTCCAGCCACTGGTCGTGGAGGTCAGCATGAAATACACGCCGTTGCGCTTGAACAGCGCCGGTGCCTCACGGAAGGCGCCGGGCCATGGGTTGGCGACCAGGCTGTCGATCTTCGTGTAGTCGGCGGTCAGCTTGTAGATGTGGAGGTCGGCGTTGTTGTTCGCGGCCGAGATGAAGTAGGCGGTGCCGTCGTCGTCCTTGAACAGGGTGTCGTCGCGGGACATCTCGCCGAGCGGCCGGAAACTCCCCTGGTAGGTGTAGGCGCCGTCGACCGTGTCCGAGACCGCGACGGCGGCCCGGGCCTCGGTGTAGTCCTTGCCGTTGCCCTTGTGCATCCACATCACGAACTTGCCGGTGGCGCTGTTGTAGATCACCTTCGGCCGCTCGATGTAGGAGAGTTGCAGCTCGGGGGCGCTGCTCTGGGTGAGGGCGTTGCCCCGGGACTCCCAGGTCTTCAGGTCCGTCGACCGGTAGACCGAGACGGCTTTGAACGTGTTGTCGGGATTGCGGTTCTCGCCGAACCAGTAGTAGTACGCGCCGACCTTGATCACGCCGCCGCCGTGGGCGTGGACCACGGCTCCGGTGGTGTCGGTGAACTGGGTCGCATTGGTCACGGTAGCGGAAGCGGCCTGGGCGGGCGCGCCGGCGGACAGGAGCCCGACCACGCCCATGAGCAGGGCCGACAGGAGCAAGCAGGCACGACGGAGCATGGCATCCATGCCTTTCTTCGCAGTGACGGGAGGACGTGTCGCCGGAACCCCGCGCCTGCATGGCCTCGCCGACGTCAAGTGGCACTACCCACCCACGAACTTGGAAAATTGTTGAAACGTGCGCGTTTCCGATGGAGGACGCTAAGCTCCGCGAGGAGCCTCGTCAAGGTGTGACGCACTCCCAAATACATCCCATGTCGCGGCTCCCCGCGAGGGTGCTTCTTCGCAGGTGAGAGGCGTCTGGCAAATTAATGTGTCGCAAGCCTGGACAGAGGCCCGCGACCTACCCGTTAATCCATCCCATGTATCCCGTTGAGCCGGGCGCTGAGAGGGATCCTCACGCTTCCTGGACCTCGCGGCCGAGCCCCGCTGCTGCCGCCCCGCCCGGCGTCGTCGGCGCCGGGTGGTCTTCCGTCGAACGAACAGGACGCATCACCGTGCCGGAATTCCCTTCCCGCAGATCAGTTCTCGCCGGCATGGCGGCCATGACGGTGGCCGCCGCGATCGGCTCCGTCGCGACCGGGACGCCGGCGTACGCCGCGGTAGCCCCCACCCCTCTGCCACTCCCTCCCCTGCGGATCCCGAAGACGGAACTGGGCATCGAGCAGCAGTCCAACGAGAAGCTCCAGTGGCTGCAGGACGCGAAGCTCGGCATGTTCATCCACTGGGGTGTGTACTCCGGCCCGGCCAAGGGCGAGTGGTACATGGAGAACTCCGCCGTCACGTCGGAGAACTACAAGAAGTACTTCACCGACGCGACCAGCGAGCAGTTCACGGCAAGTGCCTACCGCCCGGCCGACTGGGCCCAACTGGCCAGGGACATGGGCGCGAAGTACATGGTGCTCACGGCCCGGCACCACGAGGGCTTCGCACTGTGGCCGTCCACCCACCCGAACGCCTGGCATGCCGGCCAGGCGCCGATGCAGCGGGACCTGATCAGCGAGTACGTCACCGCTGTACGCAACGCCGGGCTCAAGGTGGGCCTCTACTACTCGCCCATGAGCTGGCGCTACCCGGGCTATTTCGACGTCACCGGCACCAACTGCCTGACGAACGAGTGGGGTTACACCACCGATCCCGCGCACAAGGAGAACGCGCGGATCATGAAGAACGAGGTGTACCAGCAGGTCAAGGAGCTGATGACCAACTACGGCAAGATCGATGACATCTACTTCGACGGCAGCTGGCTGGGCCAGCAGGGCACGGACGCGTCCGCCGGCTTCTTCTGGGAGCCCGGCAAGCTCCGCAGCAGCTCCAACCAGTGGCCGGTGGACGCCGCCCACAGCGAGACCGACACCGCCACCGGCAGCCCCCTGGGTGTGATGGGCGTGGTGCGCAAGCACCAGCCCGACGTCGTGGTCAACCCGCGCTCCGGCTGGATGGGCGACTACGTCAGCGAGGAAGGCCCCTCCATCCCGAGCGGCGCCATGCGCACAGACCGTCTGTCGGAGAAGAACTTCACCATCGGCGGTGCCTGGGGCTACAAGGCCGGCACGCCCGTGATGAGCTTCGGCACCATCATGGACATCCTGGTCAACTCCTGGGTGCGCAACATGGTCGTCCTGCTCAACGTCGGCCCCGGCCGCACCGGGGTGATCCCCGCCGACCAGGCAGCAGCGGTGCGCAGGGTCGGCGACTTCCTGACCACGTGCGGCCAGGCCGTCTACGGTACGCGCGGCGGACCCTGGCAACCGGTGGACGGCCAGTACGGCTTCACGTCCAAGGACAACACCTTCTACGTCCACCTCCTGCGTGGCTACAGCGGCACAGCCTTCACCACCCCCTCCATCGGAGACGCCAAGGTCACCCGCGTGTTCGACGTCGCCGCGGGTAGCGACCTCCCGTACACGGTCGGCGCGGACGGCAGGGTGTCGGTCAGCGGGATCAACCGCACCCGCATCCCCGAGGACAGCGTGGTCGGTGTCGTCCTGGACCGCTCCGTGCAGCCGGCCGACATCGCCGCCGGCAAGACCGTCACCGCCGACAGCGAGGAGGCATCCAAGGGCAACACCGCGGCCAAGGCCGTCGACGGCTCCACCGCCACGCGCTGGTGCGCCAACGACGGCGGCACCGGCCACTGGCTCAAGGCCGACCTCGGCTCCACCCGGTCACTGACCGGTACCCGCATCGTGTGGGAACGGGACAAGACCAACTACCGGTACAAGATCGAAGGCTCCACCGACAACAGCACGTGGACCACGCTCGTCGACAACACCGCCACCAACTCCACGAGCCAGGTACAGGCGGCCGTATTCGCGGCCCAGGCGCGGTACGTCCGTGTCACCGTCACCGGGCTGCCTTCCACCGTGTGGGCGTCCGTCCGCAGCCTGGAAATCTATGACCGGCCCTTCAGCGCGGACCTGGGCACGTACAAGATCATCAACAGGCGGAGCGCCAAGGCACTGGACGTCGCCGACGCCTCGACCGCCGACGGCGCCCCGATCATCCAGTGGCCCTACGGCGGCGGCTCCAACCAGCAATGGAACCTGCTGCCGAACATGGACGGCTCGTTCCGGCTGCGCAACATCATGAGCGGCAAGCTCCTGCAGAGCCCCAACTCCATCCAGGGCTCGACCCTGACCCAGGGGCCCGACACCGGCACGGACAACCAGTGGTGGAAGCTGGTCCCCTCCACGACCAGCGGCTACCACCGTCTCGTCAACGTCCGTACCGGCTGGTGCGCCGACGTCGCCGGCGGGTCCACCGACGACCGCACCGACATCATCCAGTGGCCCATCGCCGGTGGGGACAACCAGGAGTGGCAGATCGTCAGCGTCTGACCCGCGGCCCGGGGGCCAGGCCGTTCGCTCGCGGGACGCGCAGCGAACGGCCTGGCCCCACGGTGGGCGATGGTCACAGTCGGGTCCTCCCCAGAGCCTGGGAGGTGTCGAATGCTCCATTCCGTGGTGCAGTCATGTCATGGCCCCACCGCGTGCGGACGAGCAGGACGCTCTCGCGCCTCCCCGGCGCGAGCGTCCTTCCCGGCTGATCGACGTCGCCGTCGCCCTGCTTCTCCTGGTCGCGGACGCGGTCATCGTCGTCGTCGCCGTGGTGCTGCTCGTCGCGGTCGGCTTGGGCACAGTGCACGCGCCGTCCTCCCCTTCGACCGCACGCTCCTCCGACACCCCGGTCCTGACATGGCTCGTCATCTGGGGCGTTCCGGCGGTGGCGGCGGTCGGCGCCGTCGTGCACGCCCGCCTGCGGATGCCGGTCACGGCTGTTGTGCAGGGCCTGTTCACGCTCGCCTGCACCGTCCTGGCCATCGCATGGACGCGCATGCTGTTGTCGTGACGAAGGCGTACCTCCGCCCACCTGCACCGAGCAGAGACGGGCCGGGACCGGATTCGCCCCGTTGAGGTCTCACCACGTCACGGGCAGCTCCAACGGGAAGCGCCGGATGGTCCGGGTGTCCCAGCGCACCGCCTCGGCCGGAACCGCCAGACGCAGGCCGGGCAGGCGGGTGAACAGGACCCTGATCGCGGTGCCGAGTTCCGCGATCGCGAGCGTGCTGGCGATGCAGTGGTGGTTGCCCCAGCCGAACGTCATGTGGGGATGGGACGAACGGTCGACGTCCAGGGCGTCAGGGTCCGGGAACACCGCAGGGTCCCGGTTGGCCGCGAGATAGGAGACGTGGACGAAGTCGCCCGCGCGGATCAGCACGCCCTCCACCTTCACGTCCTCCAGGGCGATGCGCGGGATGCCGACGCCCTTGCGGAAGGGGATGTGCCGCAGGAGTTCGTCCAGCAGCCGGGGCAGCTGCCCGGGACTGCGCCTCAGCAGATCCATCAGCTCCGGGCGGGTGAGCAGGGTGAAGGCGATGTTGCTGATCTGGCAGGTCGCCGTGTCGTTGCCGCTGAGGATGAGAGTGAGGGCCAGGACGGCCAGCTCGTCGTCGCTCAGGGGCTCCTCCCCCTGCTCGCAGGCCGCCATGGTGTTGATGAGGTCATCGCCCCCTTCCCCTCGGCGCTCGGCGACGAGCGCGGTGAAGTAGGCGCGCAGGAACTGCTTGGCCTCAGCCGCCGCCTGCCTGGCTTCGGGGGCGGTCGTGAGCATCTGCTGGGTGTGGCGCAGCATGAGGGGCCGGTCCGCTGCGGGTACGTCGAGCAAGGCGCAGATGGTGTGGTTGGGCAGCTGCGCGGACAGGCCGAGGGCCAGGTCGGCCGGCGGGCCGTGCTCGATCATCTCGTCCACGAGGCGGCCGGCCACTCGCTCGATGGCCGGCGTCATGCGCTTCACGCTGCTCTGCGTGAAGGCCCGGGCGGCGGCATGACGGAGCCGGGTGCTGCGCGGCGGGTCCATGACGTTGAGCGACTCGGGGGAGACGATCGGCTCGGGAGTCATCCGGGGGTAGTCACGGCCGACGATGCCGGCCCGGCTGAACCTCGGGTCGGTCGTCACCTGACGTACGCCGTCGAAGCTGGTGACCAGCCACGCGTCGGCTTCCCCGTAGGGCAGTCGGATCCGGCTGACCGGGCCGCCGGCCATGAGCTGTACGAGTGACGGGTCGAAGGCCAGTTGCTCACTGAAGTCGAAGGGGCAGGCGGCGACGTGAGCCATGTGTACTCCTGAACGCGTGCGACGGTACGGCCATGTGGGCGGAACCGGGTGGGCCCGGGGCACGGCGCCCGGCCTGCGGGGGACATTTCGCATAGTGCGGCAGAGCGCCGCTCCATGCACCCAGTGCCGGGTCAAACGGCAGAAAGCGGGGAGACGTGCCCGATCCCACCCCTCAGCCACCGCAGCAGCCGGCCGTGGACGTGCTGGTCGTCGGCGGCGGCCCCACCGGTCTCACTCTCGCCTGCGACCTGGCCAGGCGTGGTGTCCGTACCCATGTCATCGAGGCCGGCGACCAGCTCCTGCCCGGGTCGCGCGGCAAGAGCCTGCAGTCACGCACACTTGAGGCCTTCGACGACCTCGGTGTCGCCGACGCGCTGAGGGCCGCCGGCTCCCCCTTCCCTCCCATGCAGACCTGGCGCGACGGCGAGCGCCAGGGCGAGTGGCAGCTGATCCTGCCGGACCCCGAGGCCCCGGTGTCACGGCACCCGCGGCCGTGGCTGGTCCCTCAGTGGCGCACGCAGGACATCCTGCGCGATCGCCTGCTCGACCTGGGCGGGACGCTGGAGTGCGGTGCCCGGCTCACGTCCCTCACCCAGGCCGCCACGCATGTGACGGCGGAGGTGACGCACTCGGACGGTGACCGTCGCCGGATGTCGGCGCTCTACCTGGTGGGCGCCGACGGCAGCCACAGCACGGTGCGCGAGTCCCTGGGCATCGCCATGAAGGGCGAGGAGAGCGGGCTGCGCTCGGCCGTGGTGGCGGACGTACGCGTCGAGGGACTGGATCGCGATCACTGGCACATCTGGCCCGACCCGGCAGGTGAACTCCTGCTGTGCCCGCTCCCCGGAGCCTCCGACTTCCAGCTGAACGCCAAAATCACCGGCGAGGAGTTCACCGCGACACCCGAGACCGTGCGCAGTCTGGTCGCCGGCCGTACGCATCTGACCTCCGACGCCGTCACGGAGGTGCGGTGGTTCTCGTTCTACCGGCCCCGTACCGCGATGGCCGAACGCTTCCGTCAGGGGCGCGTCTTCCTCGCCGGGGACGCCGCGCACGTGCACCCGCCCGGCGGTGGGCAGGGGCTGAACATCGGCGTGCAGGATGCCTACAACCTCGGCTGGAAGCTCGGCCAGGTCATCGGCTGCCGTGCCCCGGACACGCTGCTGGACAGTTATGACGCCGAGCGCCGGGCCGCCGCGGCGGACACGCTGGACCTCAGCACGCGCCTGTACCGGGCCGGCCGCGAACCCCAGGACGCCGACGAGCAGGCACGCTACCGGGGGCGGGTCTGCCACCTGCTGTCGGTGCACTACCGCGACAGTGAACTCTCGACCGACCTGCGGGAGCGCCGGTCTGCGACCGGGCACCAGGCCGGCGACCGCGCGCCCGACCTCCCGTGCGTCACCACCGAGGGCCCCTGCGGCAGCCTCTTCGACCTGCTGAGAAGCCCGGACTTCACCTTGCTCACGGTGAACTGTGCTCCGCCTCCCGAGGCAGCGGGTCTGCGCACCCACCAGGTGACCGGCGGGCCGCTCGCGCAGGAACTGGGCACGGGGCTGTTCCTCATCCGCCCTGACCAGCACATCGGTCTGGCCGCTGACAACTCTGAGCACCTGAGCCGCTACCTGGCGCGCGTCGGGCTGAGAGGCGCCGGGATGTAGCGCAGGCGCATGCTCCGCTAGCCCTTCCAGCCATCTCCATGCAGGGGCAGGTCCGGTGGCGAGACGTCACCGGACCTGCTGGAGCGTGGGTCAGCGCCGGCGGGCCCAGCCGGCACCGACGCCGGCCACCTGCAGCGCCAAGCACATCAATCCCAGCAACATGACGTTCGTCGAAGAGAACACATCGTTGGTGCTGATCTCAGCCGCGTTGATCAGGAACGCCAGGAAGAACAGCACTGCCGCGACTATGCCGAGCATGACGAGCTCCTCTCGAAGGGGATGGAGCCCGTATGCCCCGCCTTCGCTCCCGCAGACACCGGGATGTTCGCCCGCCTGTGCGGGCACCGCTGAAGTCTTCTGGCGGCCGCAACTCTCACCACGAAGGGCAACTGCGCCTGCCCTGCGTCTCGTTGACCCCGAACACCGCAGACCGGAGGCTGACACCGAGGAAAAGGCCGCTGCTCATCGGGAACATGTACCTGCTCTTGTCCGTACCATCTCCCACCAGGACAACGTGCGGTACACATGAAGGAAGGGTCAGCGCCATGCCCGAGACAGCAGCTCCCGCCACCGAACTGGCATCGCAGTACATCGCCCAGGTGAAGGGCGACCTCGAGGCGAACCTCAAGGAACAGGAACGCATCAGCGCGGACATCGCCTCCCTGCAGGAGCGGCTCGCCGCTCTGCAGCATGACCACGGCGTGCTGGTCAGCATGCAGCAGGCACTCGGCATCACTCAGGCCCAGACCGAGTCCGCAGTCGAGTCCAAGAGCGCCACTGTGCCCTCCCCGCGGCGGAAGAAGGCCGGCGCCGCGGCTGGCGGGAAGCAGAAGGCACCCAAGTCGACTGCCCCGCCTGCGAAGAAGACAGCCCGGAAGTCCGCTGCCAAGACGGCGAAGACCGCACAGGCCGCCGAGCTGACTCTGGTCGAGCTCATCCGTCGCCACCTCGCAGAGCAGAAGGAACCACGCTCGGCCGCCGAGATCGCCACGGCGCTCGGCCAGGCCCACCCCGACCGCGACATCTCGCCCAAGGTCGTGCGCGTCACCCTCGAAGGTCTCGTGGCCAAGAGCGGGGCCGAGCGCTCCAAGCAGGGCAGGTCCGTCTTCTACAGCGCGCCTGCGCAGAGCGGGAAGGCTGCACCCGACGCCGAGGCACAGCCCGAACCCACGGACGGCTGACGGCAGGTCTACGGCTGTGCGACGAGGCCCGCTGAGCGCTGTTCCGATGTTCTGCTGCTGAGCGCTTGCGATACGTTGCCCGCCATGATCGAACTCGGGCCTCTCAACTGGCCGGCTGTCCCGCTGAAAACCCAACGGCTCGTGCTCCGCGCGTCCGAAGCACGGGACCGTTCGGCGTTCATCGAGCTCTTCGCGTCGCCCGAGGTGGGCACCTACCTCGGTGGCGCCCGACCACGTGATGAGCTCGAGCGTGCGGTCCCCGAGGTGCCCGGGCGTCGCTCGGGCCTTTTCGTGATCGACCTCGACGGGGCGATGATCGGTATGGTCACGCTTGATCGCCGTGGCGCGGAGCGTCCAGGTCACGTCCGGCCGGAGGCCGAGGAGACCGAACTCGGTTACATGCTGCTGCCGGAACACTGCGGATGTGGCTACGCCGCCGAGGCGTGCGCGGCGGCGCTCGGCTGGTTCGCCGAGGCGCATCCCGGCGAACCGGTGGTGCTCTGCACCCAGACCGCCAACGAGCGGGCGATGCACCTGGCGGTGAGGCTGGGGTTCACCGAGGTGGAGCGGTTCGAGGAGTACGGCGCCGAGCAGTGGTTCGGCGTACGGGCACCGGGCACGCCCTCCGGTTGAGGGGCCGCCTCCCGAGGCGCCCGAGTGACGTTCCCTGCGGGCCGGGGCGGACGCACCACTCATGAGAGGTCCAACGGCACTGCCCGACCCGCCGGCGGCTCCACAACGTGGAAAATCGAGGTGCCGAGCCGGGCGCGCGTCCTTACTCTCGGCTCCATGCCAGAGGAACCCACCCTGCTGAACGTCATCGATGTGGAAGCCACCTGCTGGGACGGACAGCCGCCGCCCGGTTCTGTGAACGAGATCATCGAGATCGGTCTCACCGTCGTCGACGTGTGGGCACGGCGCCGCCTGTCCCGGCACCGCATCCTGGTCCGCCCTGTCCGGTCGGCGGTGAGCAGCTTCTGCACCGCACTGACCGGCCTGACACAGGCCGAGGTGGAGCGGGGCGTCACCTTCGCCGAGGCATGCCGGATCCTCGTCGAGGACCACGAGGGCGGGGAACGCCCCTGGGCGAGCTGGGGCGAGTACGACCGTCGGCAATTCGCTCGGCAGAGTCAGGCCGACGGGGTGGCCTACCCGTTCGGCTATCCGACGGAACGCACCCACACCAACGCCAAAGCCGTATTCGCCGCGGCGTACGGGCTGCGCGGGAAACCCGGCATGGATCACGCTCTGCGGATCGCCGGACTGCCGCTGGAGGGACGTCATCACCGCGGCGAGGACGACGCGTGGAACATCGCGGCCCTCGTCCTGGATTTGCTGGGCCGCGGGGCGTGGCCGGTCACGGCCAAGGCCGTCTAGTGCCGCGTCAGGCAACAGCCTGGCCCGGGACAGGCTCTACGGCCACATCAAGCCGAAGAAGGCACCGACCACGCCAGCCACCTGCAACAGGGCAGCATGATCCGCCGCTACCTCATCCGGCGGGACAAGCATGCCGCCGACGAAAGCAACCCCTCACCACAGGTGCAGGAAGTCCCGGACGTCGTCGTACCCGTCGACGGCCCGACCGTCCACGTCCGACGGGTCGGCCTCGGCACGCGCCGCAAGTGACTCCACAAGGGCGAGGGCCTCATCGCTGAGACGCCCGAAGCGTCGAGCGGTGTGTCCCAGGCACAGGCCGGCCAACCCGAGCAGTGGGCTGCCCGGCACAGCCCGCGTCCCGACCTGCACGCACCAGTGTTCGACGAACTCCACGTCATCATCGCTCAACGCGCTTCCGACCAGGACCCCCGCGGCCTCACCCTCGGCCGCGCGGTCACGCAGAGCCCGCTCCAACGTCTCGACCACGACCTCGTGAGGCAGCGCAGGGGGGTTCTCGAAGGTCAGATGAGAGTGCACCACGCGATAAGAGTACGTGCCCTCGCCCTTTCTCGTGGGCTGTGATCGGCACGGTCCTTTCGCGATGGACCGCGAGTCCGTCGTGGCTCCGCGTCAGGGTTTCTTGACACGTGTGGTGTGTCAGGGCAGCCTGACGAGCATGGGAGCTGAGGACACCCCGGCCTCGCTGGCCGGACGGGTCACCGACAAGGACCCCGCCGTCGGCTTGGAGGCCGTCGTCGCGTTGCGCCGTCTCCTGGAGGAGTTGGAGCGGCTGCACGTCGACAACGCCCGCCGCCAGGGCTGGTCGTGGCAGAGCATCGCCACGTCTTTGAACGTCAGCAGACAGTCGGTGCACGAGAAGCATGCAGGCCGGCGCAAGGCCATGGGTATGGAGGAGTAGAAGTGTTCGAGTTCTTCACCGATCACGGGAAGCAGGCCGTGACGGCTTCCCAGGACGAGGCGATCACCCTGGGGCACGACTTCATCGGCACCGAACACCTCCTGCTCGGACTCCTCGCCGCTGAAACGGGGACAGCCGCCGGGGTGTTGCACGGGCAGAACGTCGACCTGGAGCGAGCCCGGCAGGAGACCGTACGCGTCTTGCAGGCGGCCGGGATCGTCGCTTCGGGCGGGCAGCCCGCGCGCGACGCCCTGTCCTCGCTCGGCATCGACGTCGCGGAGATCCAGCGGCAGGCCGACACCTCCTTCGGGGCCGGCGCCTTCCAGTTCCCCAGGCCCGCCTACACCGCGGAAGCCCGCACCGCGCTGACGAACACGCTCAGCGAGGCCAAGGCGCTGGGGCGCGACAGATTCGGCACCGAGCACATCCTGCTCGGCCTGCTCACCGTGCCCGAGGGCCACGCCGTGGAGGTTCTGGCCGCCTTCCAGGTCGACCCCGCTGCCCTGCGCGAGACGGTCCTCGCCCGGATCGCCCCGGAGAGTCCGTGAACGCCGGGCTGGTCACGGCGGTGAGCCGCAACGCCACATACGCGTTCAGCAAGCCGAACCACCCGTGCGTCACGCTGCTCGCCGGCCTCGGTGTGGAGGGGGACGTCCATGCCGGTGCGACGATCCGGCACCAGTTCCGCATGACCTACGAACCCGATCTGCCCAACCTGCGTCAGGTGCACCTGATGCATGAGGAGCTCTTCGAGGAACTCGCGCTCAAGGGCTACGAGGTCTCCGCGGGACAGCTCGGCGAGAACATCACCACCCGCGGAGTGGACCTCCTCACCCTGCCCACCGGCACTCTGCTGCGTCTGGGGGCCGACGCAGTGGTCGAGGTGACCGGACTGCGCAACCCCTGCTCGAAGATCAACGACTTCCGGACCGGCCTCCTGGGCGAGATGTTCGCCCTGGACCCGCATTCCGCCGAGTTCACCTTCAAATGCGGCGTCATGGCCGTCGTCCGTCGGAGCGGAACCGTCCACCCCGCCGATCCCGTCGAGATCGAACTTCCGGGACACCCTCACCGCCCCCTGGAACGCGTCTAGGGTTTGATGTGAACGTGCGGATCACTGCAACCCGCACTTCAGCCGGTTGATCCCGCACTCCGCAACAGACCCTGCTGGGCGGAGGCTTCCGCCGTGGGCGGCGCGTCCGCCGACAGCGCGTGTTCGAGTGCTGCCGGCTCCGGGCGGGCGGAATCGGAGTCCAGGCGGAGCATGGCTGCCTCGTCCGGGGTGCCGGGGGCCGCCTGGTAGACGACCATGCGCTGGCCGCCCGTCCGGGCCAGTCGCATGACCTCGTAGGTCAGGGTCATCGGGCCGACTCTGGGGTGTCGGAACGACTTCTGGCCGCCGCCGCGTTCGCAGACGTCGTATCGCTCCCAGAGGCGTGCGAAGTGCGGTGACTTCAGCATCAGTTCGCCGACGAGTGTGGTGAGCTCGGGGCTGTCCGGGTCGGCACCGCCGACCGCCCGCAGATGCGCGACCGACAGGGCGACGGTCTCCTCCCACGGCTCGTAGAGCGTCCGGGCGACCGGGTGGAGGAAGACGTAGCGCGTCACGTTCCGCTGGTCCTCGGGCCAGTCCCAGAGCCCGGGCATCAGGCGCCGGCCGGGCGGGTTCGCGGCCAGGAGGCGGTTGTACCGGCTCACCACATAGGCGGGCAGCGGACGCACCGACTCCAGCATCCGCAGCACCGAGTCGCGCACGTCGTGGTCCGAACAGGCCGGCAGCTCGGAGGCGCGGCCGGAGGCCAGCTCGGCGAGCTCGTGCAGGCGCTCGAAGCCGTCGCCGCGCAGCCGGAGGGTGCGGCCGAGGGCGTCCACGACGGCCGGCGAGGGGTTGGTCTCCCGGCCGCGCTCCAGGCGGATGTAGTAGTCGACACTGACTCCGGCCAGTGCGGCCAACTCCTCGCGGCGCAGTCCGGGGGTGCGGCGCAGGCCCGCGCCGGCCGGGAGACCGACATCCTCCGGGCGTACCTGCGCTCTGCGGGCCTTCAGGTACCGGCCGAGCTCCGTGCCCCTCGCATCCGCTGCTGCTGCCATCCGGTCATTGTCGCAGGCGGTCAAGAGACGTGGGGGGCCGTGTCAGGGCCAGGAACGCGGCACCCAGGGCAGAGCGCGGTCTGTTGCGGACCGCGGGTCGGGCGGAGAGTCGGTGTCGGAGCGGGCGGCCCGGCCGCCGGAGCCCAGGGGGTGCACGACACCGGACCGCGGCTCCCGGTACGCCGCAGCCGCCCGCCCCTTCCACCGTCCCTTCCCCGGCCGTCCTCGCGGATTTCAGGAGCTCACCATGCAGGCCACCCCTTCCCCGCCCTCCTCCACCACCTCCGGACCCGGGCACGAGGCAGAGCCGCCGGCACCCGGGCCGGGGCACCCTGCGCCGGACCGGGCCCGGCCAGGCGTGCCGTCCTCCCAGACCGTCACCGCGCCGCGGCGAGGCGGCGGCGCCCTGGTGGCTTCGCTTCTCGGCTTCACGGTGATCACCATCGATGTCTCGGCGGTGAACATCGCGCTGCCCTCGATCCGGAGCTCCCTCGACAGCGGAATGTCCGGACTGCAGTGGGTCGTCGACGCCTACACCCTGATGTTCGCGGCCCTGATGCTCTCGGCAGGCGCGCTCGCCGACCGCACCGGCGCCCGCCGCGCGTACAGCTGGGGCATCGCCCTGTTCACCCTCGCTTCCCTCGCCTGCGCGCTGGCGCCCGGCATCGGTGTGCTGGTCGCCTCGCGCGTGGCGCAGGGCGCTGCCGCCGCCATCGTCATGCCGGCCTCGCTGGCGCTGATCCGGCAGGCCTACGAGGACGCGCGGGCGCGTGCCCGGGCCATCGCCCTGTGGACGGTCGGCGGCTCGGTGGCGATGGCCGCGGGGCCCGTGCTGGGCGGGCTGCTCACCGACACGGCCGGCTGGCGGGCGGTCTTCCTGCTCAACCTTCCCGTGGGCGCGGTCGTCCTGGGCCTGCTGCTCCGGGTGCCGCGCTCCCCGCGCCGGCCCGCCGCGCTGGACCTCGCCGGGCAGCTCACCGCCGTACTGGCCCTGGCGGGACTGGCGTTCGCCGTGATCGAGGGCGGTCACCTGGGCTGGACCAGCGGACCCGTCCTGGGCGCTGCCGCGCTCGCGCTCGTCTCCGGGTGCGCGTTCCGGGCGGTGGAGGCCCGCCACTCCCGGCCGATGGTTCCGCCGGCCATGCTGAGGGACCGCCGGGTGACCGTCCCGCTCGCCGTCGGTTTCGCCGTCAACGCCGCCTTCTACGGCGGGATCTTCCTGCTCGGGCTGTACTACCAGCAGCTGCGCGGCATGTCGGCCGTCGCGGCCGGGCTGATGTTCGTGCCGATGTCGGCGGTCGTGACGGCGACCAACCTGGTGTCGCCGCGCCTCGCGGAGCGTGTCGGGCGACGCGCGGTCATCGTCACCGGGCAGGTCGTCTTCACCGGAGCGATGCTGGCCATGTTGCCGCTGGCCCCGCACACCCCGCTGTGGCTGGTGCTCGTCCTGCTGCTGCCGCTGAGCGTCGGCGGGGCGCTCGCGGTACCGGCCGTGACCGCGCTGCTGATGGACGTCGTCCCGCAGGATCGCGCGGGAACCGCCTCCGGGCTCCTCAACTCCGTCCGCCAGACCGGCGGTGCGCTCGCCGTAGCCCTCTTCGGAGGCCTGCTCTCCGGTCCCGGCGGGGCTTTCTCCCTGCCGGGCATGCGCGTCGGCCTCCTCACGGTCGCCGCCCTCCTCCTCGCGACCGCCGCTCTCGCCCGGCTCCTCCTGCCGCGGGGGTGACGTACCGCGATCCCATGCGTCCGTGAGCGGATGCTCGCCATGGGGGCGGCCTCGGGGCCAACACTGCGACAAAGGCTCGGCGTTGTGGGGCACGATGAGGCCCTCGATGAGGAGGACCTTTGGGATGAGTTACGACCTGCGGGCAGTGATCGCGGCCGAGGAGGTACTGCGTGTGGCCACGCGGGGCCTGACCGCCGCCCGGACGGCATCGATCGGACAGGGCCTGTCGCTGATGCCGATGACGGACGCGCTGTGCGAGACCTTCGCGGACAGCGGCCCCGTAGGCGCGTTGGGCTTCCAGCGGCTCACGGGCGGGTTCGAGAAGATCCTGGCCGACTGGTCGGCCGGTGGGCCTGTGGCGTACGTGGAGGCCGAGTACTTCGGCGGTGAGGGCGAACAGGGAGCTGCCGTGTGGGACGGCGGTGGCGTCGTGCTCGGACCGCTCCGCGTGGAGGAGGGCGAGCCTTTCGCGTCGGCCGGCAGTCCCGTCTCTCAAGCGCTGCAGCGGCTGGGAGTCGTGGCGAGGGCCGGTCAGGACGCATTCTCCGCCGTGCGTCTGGGCCGGCATCGGCACACCGACGGGTGGATCGCCTGACGTGCCGCCTGCGACCAACTGACCAGGGTGGGAATCGGAAACCGCCCATCCCGCCGACCACTCGGTCCCGGCGCGCCCGCCGTCCCCGTACCGACTGACGCCACGATGGTCACGGGTGACCTGCCGGGCCACGCCGCCGGATGGACCAACTCGCTGATTCATAGCGAATGGGACATAACCTGCGCGATATGAAGAAATGCCATATCGCACCTCTGGCGTGCCTGGCGGCGCTGGTCGGGACGGGGCTCGGCGCCGCTCCGCCCACCGCCGCCCACACGGTCCATCTCGTCAGACCGGGAGAATCGATCCAGAAGGCGGTGGACGCCGCCCGGCCGGGTGACACCGTGCTGCTCGCACGCGGCACCCACTATGGAAGCGTCGACGTGACCACGCCCGGGATCACCCTGCACGGCATGGGCCGCGGGACGGTGCTCCGGCCGGCGGCTGGCACGAACACCGCCACCACTGCCCCGAGCACCGCATCGCCCCGCGCGAAGGCCGCGGACAGCTGTGCCGCGGCCGGCAACGGGATCTGTGTGACGGGCACGAAGGACCGCGGCGTCGACGACGTCACCATCGCCTCCCTGACGGTGACCGGCTTCGACAAGACCGGCGTCTACGCCCATGAGGCCGACGGGCTGACCGTGCGGGATGTCACCGCGGTCCGGAACGGGGTGTGGGGCATCGCCACCGAGTACTCGCTCCGTGGCGTGTTCCGCGGCAACACGGCCCGGGACAACGGCGACGCGGGTCTGCTCCTCGCCAACACGGTGAAGGAGGAGCAGGGGGCCGTGGACACCGAGGGCACCGTGGTGGAGCACAACCGGCTGGAGGGCAACCGGATCGGCGTCACCGTCCGCCGGCTGCGGAACCTGACCGTCGAGGGCAACCACCTCACGGGCAACTGCGCGGCGGTCTTCGTCGTCGGCGACGAGAACAAGCCCAAGGCCGGCTTCGTGACCGTGCGCAACAACCGCATCGAGCGCAACAACAAGTTCTGCCCCAAGACCGCCCGGCTGGACGCCCTGCAGGGATCCGGCATCGTGGTGACGGGCGCCGACGACAACCTGATCACTCACAACGTGATCAAGGACAACGTCGGCAACTCCTCCCTGTCGGGAGGCATCGTCCTGTACAAGAGCCTGGTTGGCACGGCGAGCGAGCGGAACCGGATCAGCGCCAACCTGCTGCAGGGCAACTCCCCCGCGGATCTGGTCAACGCGGACCCCGGTCAGGGCAACACCTTCCAGGACAACGCCTGCGGGTCGTCCCGGCCCACCGGCCTGTGCTGACCGCCCGCCTCGCTCCTCATGAACCCAGGGCCCGCACGAATGCCCCGTGATCCTCGTGCCTCACATGACCCGAGAAGGAAGGAAGGCGGCACATGACGACCACTCAGCCTGCCCCCGCGCCGTCCATGCGGCTGCGGGAACTCGCATTCGGGGCGGCATGTGCCGCCGCCCTGCGCGCGGCCGCCCGGCTGGGCGTGGCCGACGCCCTCGGTGGCACCCCCATGGCCGTGGAGGACATCGCGGCCGCGGTGAAGACCGAACCCCGCCCGCTGCGACGGCTCCTGCGGGCCCTGTCCTGCTACGGCGTCTTCGCCGAGCAGCCGGACGGGACCTTCGCGCACACCGACGTCTCCCGGCTGCTGCGCGAGGACGACCCCAACAGTCTGCGCGCCATCACCCTCTGGTGCACCGAGCCGTGGACCTGGGACGCCTGGCCGAAGCTGGACGAGGCGGTGCGCACCGGCCGCAACGTGGTGGAGGACCTGTACGGAAAGGAGTTCTTCCCCTACCTCAACGAGGACGCCCCGGAGTCGGCCGACGTCTTCAACCGCGCCATGACGACCTCCAGCGTGCAGTCGGCGCGCGATGTCGCCGAGTTCCTCGACCTGTCGGGGAGCGCGTCGGTCGCCGACATCGGCGGCGGCCAGGGGCACGTCGTCGCGAGCCTGCTGGACAAGTACCCCACGATGCACGGGACGCTGCTCGACCTTCCCAGGGTGGTGGAGAACGCCGTGCCGAGGCTGCGCGCGGGCGGCGACCTCGCGGACCGTGCGCGCGTGGTGCCCGGCGACGTCCGGACGGCCGTCCCGGTGAAGGCCGACGTCTACGTCATCAAGAACATCCTGGAGTGGGACGACGAGAGCACGGCTCGCACCCTGCGCAACGTCCGTGAGGCCGGTGGTCCCGGGACGCGGGTCGTGGTCATCGAGAACCTCGTCGACGACACGCCCTCCATGCGGTTCAGCACGGCGATGGACCTGCTGCTGCTCCTCAATGTGGGCGGGGCCAAGCACACCACCCAGAGCATGGTGGACCGGCTGACCGAGGCGGGCCTGGTCATCGACGACATCAGTCCGGTCAACCCCTATCTGCACGCGTTCGACTGCCACGTTCCCGGCTGATCCGACCGCCTCCCGCGGAGCCCTGGTGCCCGGGGCTCCTCCGCAACCGCCGGTCGCCGGGTCCGCAGCGTCGCGGACCCGGCGACCGGTCATAACCGGCGGCGGTCAGCCGGCCGGCTCGCGCTCCCAGAGGTAGAAGCGCTGCGCCATGGCGTCCTTGGGGGAACGCCAGGTCTCGGGGTCGTACGCGCTGACGTACGCGGACAGCCGCTCGCTGACGTCCCGGAACTCGGGGTGCCCGGCGACCTTGGCGATGGCGGGGCCGGGGTCGCGCTCGGCCTCGATCAGGTGCATGTACACATCGCCGAACTGGAAGAGGCTGCGCCGGGTCACCCCGACGAGCCGCGGCAGCTCGCCCCGGTCGGACTCCTCGAACACCTTGGCGATGTCGGGCGCCGATCCGGGGGCCATCCGGGCGACGATCAGAGCTTGGTGCATGGGGTGAGTCTCCGTCCGGCTCAGTCGTTCAGACGGTGCGTCGCACCGCGCTCCGCCGCGATCTTCTCGATGCGGTCGCGGATCAGGGCCATCTGCACCTTGGAGTTCCGGTTGATGTTGTCCGTCATCCACGCGTCGTCGACCGGCGCGTCCGGCTTCATCGCGAAGTCCTGTGTCCAGACCATGCGTGTGCCGGCCGGTACCTCCTCGTACCGCCAGTGGATGTCCATGTGGGCGAAGGGGCCCGTCTCGACCCGGCGGGCCTTGACCGTGAGCGTCTCGCGGTCCGGCTCGCGCTCCGAGACCCAGCTCCACACGGTGCCGTTCTCGTCCGGATGCATGGTCAGCCGGAAAGTCGTCCTGTGGCCCTCCCGGGAGAGGATCTCGACGGAGGCGTACTCGCTGAACAGCTGCGGCCAGTTCTCCAGGTCGTTGGTCACCTCCCAGACCAGGTCCAAGGGCGCCGCGATGGTGATCTCGTTCTGTGTGTGTCCGGTCATCTCATGCTCCTGTCAGCAGTGCGCTGTTGACGAGGTCGAGGAACTGCCGGGGCGACTTGGAGCGTTCGGCGTCGGTCGGCATCGGAGTGCCGTACCGGTTCTCCAGCTCACCCACGATGCCCAGCAGGCCCAGCGAGTCGACGCCGAGACTCTCGAAGTGGGTGTCTTCGCGGCCGAGTTCCTCCGGTGTGACGGTGACACCGGTGCACTTCTTCATGAGTTCGGCCAGCTCTTCCACGGTGATGCGGTCGGTCATGTCATTCCCTTCCTCTCCTGCTCCGCGGCGCCTCACCACGAGGCGTCGCCGGCGCCGTGCCGCAGCACGAGCGCCGAGTTCGACCCCATGAGTCCCCGGCTCAGCAGCAGCGCCGTACGTACCTCGGCGGTACGGGCCCGGCCGGTCACGAGGGCGAGGTCGTGGCAGATGTCGAAGACATGGGGGGTGGGCGGGATCAAGCCGTGCTCCATCGAGAGCACCGCTGTCGCGGCATCCATCAGCGGCGCCGCGCAGTAGGCCCGGCCGATCCCGGTCTTCGGCGCGGTGACGGGCACCCGGGTGCCGTGCGCCCCGAGTGCGTCGGCGATGGCCAGGGCCTCGGCGCGGTCCGCCTCCGGTACGCCGAGGGCGTCGGCGAAGACGACGTCGACGTCCTCGGGAGCACAGCCGGCCTCGGCCAGGGCTCCCCGGATGGCCTGGGCGAGGCCTTCCCGGGACTCCTCCCAGCGGGAGGCCCCCGTGAAGGTCGCCGCGTGTCCGGCCAGGTGGGCCCGCACGCGCGCGCCCCGGGCCCGGGCCGTGTCCTCGGCCTCCACCACGACCATGGCGCCACCCTCCGCGGGCACGAACCCGCAGGCCGCGGACGTGAACGGGCGATAGGCGCGGGTCGGGTCGTCGACCGTGCTGAGCTCCGGGTAGCCGAGCTGGCAGACCATCGAGTAGGGCGCGATCGGCGCCTCGGTCGCACCGGCCACGATCACGTCGGTGCCGCGCCGCACGGCCCGCGCCGCGTGGGCGAGGGCGTCCAGGCCACCGGCCTCGTCGGCGGCGACGACCGAGCAGGGGCCCTTGAAGCCCCGGCGGATGGAGATCTGGCCGGTGCTGGCGGCGTAGAACCAGGCGATGGACTGGTACGGGCCGACGAAGCGACTGCCCTTGCCCCACAACTGCTGGAGTTCGCGCTGCCCGAACTCGCCGCCACCGGAACCCGCCGCGGTGACCACGCCCACGGAGAACGGCGTCTCGTCGGTCTCGGGCCGGTGCAGCTGGGCGTCGTCCAGCGCGAGGTCGGCCGCGGCCATCGCGAAGTGGGTGAACCGGTCGGTCTGGACCAGGAAGCGTTCCTCGACCGCTGCCGACGGGTCGAAGTCGCGCACCTGGCCCGCCACCCGCAGCGGCAGGTGTTCGCAGCCCTCCCGGGTGATCCGCTCCAGGGCGCTGATGCCCTCCGTGGTGGACTTCCAGAAGGTCTCGGTACTGGCTCCGTTGGGCGCGACCACACCGATTCCCGTGACGGCCGCGCGCCGTGGACGGGGTTCGCTCATCGTGTCTTCTCCCTCGGCCGGTTCATGACCACCGCGGACTGGAAGCCGCCGAATCCGCTGCCCACCGAGAGCACGCCGGCGAGCTTGCGCTCGCGAGCGACGCGCGGGACGTAGTCCAGGTCGCACTCGGGATCGGGGGTCTCGTAGTTCGCGGTCGGCGGTACCACCTGGTGGGCCAGGGCCAGCACACAGGCGACGAGTTCGATCGCTCCGATGGCGCCCAGGGAGTGGCCCACCATCGACTTGATGGAACTCATGGGGGTGTCGTAGGCGTGCGCGCCCAGAACCCGTTTCACCGCGGCGGTCTCATGACGGTCGTTCTGCTTGGTGCCCGACCCGTGCGCGTTGACGTAGTCGATCGCGGTGGGGTCGAGCCGTGCGCAGTCCAGGGCGTCCTCGATGGCCCGGGCCATCTCCAGCCCCTCGCTGGTCAGGCCGGTCATGTGGTAGGCGTTGCCGAAGGTGGCGTACCCGCCGAGCTCGCAGTACACGTGGGCGCCGCGGGCCCTGGCGTGCTCGAGCTCCTCCAGGACGAGCACGGCGCCGCCCTCGCCCATGACGAATCCGTCGCGGTCGGCGTCGAACGGACGCGAGGCGTGGGCCGGGTCGTCGTTGTTCGGGGAGGTGGCCTTGATCGCGTCGAAGCAGGCCATGGTGATCGGGGAGATCGGCGAGTCCGAGGCGCCGGTTAGGCACACGTCGGCCCGGCCCTCCTGCACCGTGTGGAAGGCGTACCCGACCGCGTCGAGCCCGGACGTGCAGCCCGTGGAGACGGTCTGCACCGGGCCGCGCGCCCCGAAGCGCTCCGCCACCGTCGAGGCGAGCGTGCTGGGCGAGAACGCGCGGTGCAGTTCCGGGCCCGCCTTGCGGTGGTCCACGTCCCAGTGTTGTCCGCCGCTGCTGACCAGGACGTAGTCGTTCTCCAGCCGGGTGGTGCCGCCGACCGCGGTGCCCAGCGAGACCCCGACGCGCCACGGGTCCTCGGCGCTCACGTCGAGACCGGCGTCCCGTACCGCTTCGTCGCCCGCGACCAGTGCGAACTGGATGTAGCGGTCGCAGCGTTCCACGTCCCGTGCGTCCAGACCGTGGTCAGCCGGGTCGAAGTCGCACTCGGCGGCGATCCGGGAACGCAGCCCGGACGGGTCGAAGAACGTGATGGCCCGTGTCGCCGTACGCCCGTCCGAAAGGAGATTCCAGAAGGCCGGTACGCCTATGCCGCCGGGAGCGACGATGCCTATGCCGGTGACCACCACTCGCCTCGTCATGAGCGGACCTGACGTCGTGCGGCTGCCTCCGCCCCCACCACCGCGGACTCGGCGTCGGTTCCCTCGGTGTCGACGTGGCCCAGCGGCGGGCTCGGGGCCAGCGGGCCGAGGTGGAAGACCATCCGCGCCTCCACGTCGCCGACGTTGCGGAAGCGGTGGCGCACGTTGAGGGGGATCAGCAGCCCCTGCTCGGGCCGCAGCGGGTGCGACTCGCCGTCGAGGTCCACCTCCAGCTGCCCGCACACCACGTACACGAACTCCTCGGAGTACGGGTGGTAGTGCTCGGCGATGCGGTCACCGGGCTCGATGAGGGCCACGCCCATGAAACCGCTGGTGGCGCCGACGGCGGCCGGAGTGAGCATGGCACGCAGGTCACCTCCTCGCCGGCGGTTGGGCTCGACGTCGCTCATGCTCACGATGTTGGGACGAGATGTGATCACGCGTTCCTCCGTTGATGTGCTGCACCACCGTGGGAGAGGCGGTGCCCGCCTCTCCCACGGGACGGTGAATCAGGCGTCGGGCGACCGGCGGTCGGTGACGAGGTCCATGCGCGCGAGTTCGAGGAGGCGCGCCATGTCGGCGTCCTTCGGCGCGGTGGCGTCCGGGCCCGCTTCGTCCAGGAGCGTCGTCAGCTCGGCGACGTGTGCCGGGTCGGTGAGACCCAGGATCTGGACGGGGTCTGCGGCGTCCAGCCCGTCGCGCACGTCGATGAGCCGTACGACGACGTCGTCGCGCTGGAAGATGGTGCTGCGCAGGACCGGGCTGCGCGGGTCGTCCGCCGCCGCCTCGTCCTGACGGGACAGGAGTTCGGCCAGCTTCATGCCGAGGTCCGGCCGGGCCGGGTAGTACAGGGCGTACCGCTCGGTCCGGGGGTCCTGCCGCCCCGCCATCACGTGATGGACGGCGGGCAGTGCGGCCCTGGTGAAGAAGACCCGGGCGGACTCGGGGTCGTCGAGGTCCCGGTCCTGCTCCAGATGGGGGTTGATGGCCTCCTCGACGGCCCGGACCTCGGGCTGCCGGGCGACGTGGCGCAGTGCGGCCAGCAGATCGCCCCGCACCTCGATGGCCCGCACCACGCGGTTGCCGTGCATGAACAGCGAGGTGCGGCACAGCCGGGTGGTGTCGTCGACCTGCGGCTCGGGCGAGGCGTAGTCGGAGAGGATCTTGGCGACGATCTCCTCGCTGCCCGGCTTGACGGTGAAGGTGAGCGCGTGCCGGATCACGCCGTCGCCGATCCTGGGCGCCGTCTGGAGCCGGCGCTCCGCCTGGTCGGCGTCCGCCGCCGGGCCGCCGGTCTCGCGGACGACGTGGAAGCGCAGGGACCGGGTGTCGCGCACGCAGTTGTGCAGCGGCTCGACCATCCGCACGTGCTCTTCGCTGTTGACCCAGGCGAGGAACGGCGGGGCGCTCTCCCACTCGCTGGTGATGAGCCATTGCGAGGGGTTCTCGATCGACTGGCACAGCTGGTCGCTGACGTGCCCGGGGACGGACGCGACCTGGTTGCACAGCTGTTCGTAGGCGTCGAGGAACTCCTGCTGGGCGCCGTCGTGGACGTCGACCAGGAGGACGACTCGGAGCCGGGAACCGTCGAACACGGACTGCGAGACATGGTGCGACGCCTGGCGCGCCCGCGAACCTGCAACCCGTTCGGATGTGGTGGTCATCCTGCGCACATCTCCTTCGCGGAGGGGAAAGTGAACGTTGGCCGCAGTGATGCGACGTCAGCGTTCCTCGATCCTGTGCCCGTCCCCGCCCATCGCGCGACTCGGGTGAAGTACGTGAGTGACAGGGCGGATGACGTCCGGACCCGGTGGACGAAGGAGACCTCGGCCGTCGGCGTGCTCATCGGCCCGTCGGTCGTCGTCCCCCGCACAGGTGATGGGGGCGTCCGCGCACAGGCGTCCGCCTGCCCGTGTCACCGCCTTCGCCAGCGGCTTCAGGGGCGCCGGTGGCGAAGGCGGTCGACGCCGCCGCGGGCAGGGCTCGCGCGGGACGCCGCACGCGAGTGGAGCCCGCGGGGCTCAGGCGACTGCCAGTCCGGTCCGCAGGACCTCGCGCAGCACCGCCTCGGCCTCCGCCTGAGGACCCGGTGACCGCCACAGGACGAAGCCGTCGGGCCGGACGAGCACGGCGCCCCCGGGTCCCGTGCCGTGACGCTCCGCCCAGTCGGCGGCGTCCTCGGGCACCAGGTCGGCCTGAGCTCCGGTGCCCACCCGGTACGACCTGAGCGGGAGGGACAGTTCGTCGGCGAGGCGCACGGCGGCCGGGTGCCACTCGTTCGGCTCCGCGGCGTCACTGAGCAGGACGAGGGACCGCTCGTAGAGGTCGAGCGTCGAGATCCGTTCGTCGCCGCGGCGCACCCACAGGTGCGGCGCCCTGCTGCCGGGTCCGCCGGTCAGGTCGAGGCTCTCGGGCACCACCGGGGCGGCCGTGTCGGCCCCGACGACGGCGCCCTGCGGGTAGCGGTAGCCGAGCGCCACGTTGAGGATGCCCTGCCGTGGACCGCCGCCTCCCGCTGCGGGTGGCGGGGCGAATCCGGGGTGGCTGTGTTCGGCCGACCGGGCCGCGGCCCGCGCGCTGGTGGCCTCGGCCACGGGACGGCGCTCGGCGTCGTAGGTGTCGAGCAGTTCCTCGCCGGCCCAGCCGTCGAGTACGGCGGCCAGCTTCCAGGCGAGGTTGTGGGCGTCCTGGATACCGGTGTTGGACCCGAAGGCCCCGGTGGGGGACATCTCATGGGCCGAGTCGCCGGCGAGGAACACCCGCCCCGACCGGTAGCTGCGGGCGACCCTCTGGGCGGCGTGCCAGGGTGCCTTGCCGGTGATCTCCACGTCGAGGTCGGGGACACCGACCGCCCGGCGGATGTGCTCGGTGCACCACTCGTCCGTGAACTCCTCCAGGGACTGCCCGTGCTCGGGGTGCCAGGGGGCGTGGAAGACCCAGTTCTCGCGGTTGTCCACCGGCAGCAGGGCGCCGTCGGCCTCCGGGTTCGTCAGGTAGCAGACGATGAAGTGACGGTCGCCCACGACGTCGGCGAGACGGCGTGAGCGGAAGGTGAGGCTGACGTTGTGGAACAGGTCGCCGGGTCCGCTCTGCGCGATGCCGAGCTGCTCACGCACGGGACTGCGGGGGCCGTCCGCGGCGACGAGATAGTCCGCGCGGATGGTGGTGTGCTCACCCGTCTCACGGCTCTTGACGACGGCGGTCACACCGGTTGCGTCGCTGTCGAACGACATCAGTTCGGTGGAGAAGCGCAGGTCGCCGCCATGCCGGCGGGCGTGGTCGAGCAGGACCGGCTCGAGATCGTTCTGGCTGCACAGGCACCAGGCGCTGGGGCTGAAGCGGGCCAGTCCGCCGCCCGGGTCGATGTCCTTGAACAACCACTCGCCCGCGTCGCCGACCAGGGTGGGCGTCTGCAGGATGCCGTGGTTGACGGACAGGGTGGCGGCCGCCTCCTGGATCGCCTTCTCCACACCCGCCACCCGGAACAGTTCCATGGTGCGGACGTTGTTGCCCCGGCCTCGCGGGTGGATGGAGGTGCCGGCGTGGCGCTCCACCAGCAGATGCGGTACGCCCAGCCGTCCGAGGAACAGCGAGGTTGCCAGGCCGACCAGGGAGCCGCCCACGATGAGGACCGGGACGTCGATGGTCCGGGGGCCCGCCTGTCCGGCTCGTTCTTTCATCACTCTCGCCTCCAGTGCGTCGATGCCGCCGGCCCAGCCGGTTGCGGCGGCGATCCTCATGCATGCCCCGGGGAGGTGACAGCGGCTCAGGCTTCACCCGCGTGCTTCGCGGCACGGCCCTCCGGGAGGGCGGGAGGATCGCACCGCGGCGGAGCCGTTCAGTCGCCGACTCGTCCGGCGTCGACACGCCGCCCACGGGACTCGTCCACGACGATGGGCACACCGTCGGGAAGCTGTCCGCGGAGCCGGTCGAGCAGCGGCTGCACCAGGGGAAGGTCACCGGGAAGGCGGACGTGGATGTGTATCGTCCGCGAGACGGCGTCGACGCTGGTCACGGATGCGTCCGGCTGATCCGCGAGCCACTGCTGCGCCGCTGACTTCGTACGGCCCGTCCAGATCTCGAGCAGAAGCGTGAGCGCGGTGTTCGCGGACAGGGGGATGAACACGGCGGCGAAGAGCAACGCCATGGCCGTGTACGCCCGGCGCGCGGGGCCGCCGACCGCCTTCCCGGCCTCTCCGCCGTAGCCGAGGCTCGCGAAGATCACCATGCCGCCGAACACCAGGGCGAAGAAGTTGGACACGAACAGCACCAGGGCGCCCAGTGCCGGCCACCCCTCCAGCTGTCCCAGGCACACTCCCGACACCACCAGCGGCGGTACGAGCGAGATGGCGATCGCGACCCCGGGCAGCACGGCGGCGACGTCCCGCCGGGCGAGTGCGACCGCGCCGGCGAGGCCGGTGGCCAGGGCGGCGACCAGGTCCATCAGCCCTGGCGACGTCCGCGACGAGATCTGGCTGTTGGAGAGCAGATCGTAGTCACCGGGGAGCACCTGCGAGAAGATCATGCCGACCGCGATGACCAGGACGCACGCGAGCAGGACCACGCCGAGACCGCCGGTGCGCCGGCGTCGCACCGAGCCGAGGGCGATGCCCATGATCGGTGTCGACAGGGGCGCGATGATCATCGCTCCGATCACCGTCGCCGTGGAGTCCGTCAGGACCCCGCAGGCCGCGATGACCGACGACAGCGTCAGCATGGTCCAGAACGCCGAACGTTTGGACCGGGCGTCCCCGGACGACAGATCCAGGTCCTCGGCCAGCTCCTGAAGCGAGCGGCGTTGGGAAACCGGCAGGACAAGGGCACGAACACCGCTGGTCATGCCCTCAAGAAACCACAGCGGTCACGCTTGCTCCGACCAGGACACGGCCGACCTCGCCGACTCCGCCACGCTCCCCCGAACGAACGGTGCCGGCACCCCGCCCACGGAGTGCGAGGCCCATGGCCCGGTGCTGCAATGGTGGCGGGGGCGGTAGGTGACAGCCGCGAGGACCAGAGGTGACGCCGTGAGCGAGGAACTCGAAGAAGTGGGACCCATCGACTACCTGGTCGTCGAGTTCCCCGGGAACCGTATGACCGGCGAGGGCTTCCCCCTGCTCGTCGATCTGGTGGACCGCGGCCTGATTCGGATCCTGGATCTGATGTTCGTCCGGAAGGACGACGACGGAACCGTGACCGGCATGGAGATCGCCGACCTCACCGGGGACGGCAAGCTCGACCTGGCCGTCTTCGAGGGCGCCTCGTCGGGCCTGCTGGGCCAGGACGACATCGAGGAGGCCGCCACCGCGCTGGAGCCGGGCTGCTCGGCGGGCATCCTGCTCTACGAGAACGTGTGGGCCGCGCCCTTCGCCGCCGCCCTGCGCCGCGGCGGGGCCAGGCTGGTCGCCTCGGGACGCATCCCGGTGAACGCCGTGGTCGACGCCCTCGACGCGATCGAAGCGGCACGCTGAACGGCGTTCGACAGCGCCGACGACCAGAAGGGAAAGAGCCATGCCAGGTCTGATTCGCGGGGTCGCACGAACCGCCGTCGTCGCCGGGACGGCGACCGCCGTGTCGAACCGCGTGACACGGCGGCAGCAGGGGCGATGGGCGGCGCAGGAGGGATTCGGGGCGTACTCGCCCCAGCCGCGGGCCGTCGCCGAACCGGCGGCCCCCGACATGACGGACAAGATCGAACAGCTGAGGCAGCTCGGTGAGCTCAGGACTCAAGGCGTGCTCACCGAGGCCGAGTTCGAGGAGCAGAAGCGCAGGCTTCTGCAGGCGTGATCAGGATCGGCCGCCGGGAAGGCGGAGCGGTCTGAGGCCTGTCACCGCAGGTCGCCTGTGCGCAGAGTGAAGGGAAGGGCCGCTCCGACCTCCCCAGGTGTCGCAGCCCTTCCCGTCCAGCGGCAAACGCTTACCCCGAGATGCGGACCTCATTCCTCACCGTGCCGGCCCGTCCAGAGCTCCCTGCAACGCCCTGAGCGCCGGCAGCGCCTCCTCGATCGCCCGTCGGCTGTCCGGCGCGAGAGTACTCAGGGCGCGCCTCAGTTCCTCCGCGCTCACACGGTCGTACCGGTCGAGCAGATCGAGAGCGTGCGGGGAGGCCACGAGGGTCACCGTGCGCAGGTCGGTCGACGACGGCCTGCGCTCGACGAGACCCGATGCGGTCATGGCGCGGACCAGGTTGCTGACCGTCGAGGAGGCCACACGCAGACGGGACGCGACGTCACGGGGGGCCAGGGGCCCGGCCTCGGACAGGACTCTCAGGAGTTCGATCTGCGCTTCGGGAAGATCCGGCAGCTCCTCCGCGCTGCGGGTGCGCTGCAGCACGGCTCGCCTGAGGGGCCCGATGAGGCGGCCGAGATCAGTCGCGGTGTCCATGCGTTCATGATGCCCCGAGCATGGTTTTGCCGCAAAATAGTTTTGTGGCAAAATTGATTGCGTACTGCACTGAACGACGAGGAGGTCCCCTCATGGACAGCCGCGAAGCGCACGAGACCACCGTCCGCCACCCCGTCCCCCCGCAGCAGCTCTCCGGCATCGTCGGCCACCGCTTCATCTACACCTATGCCAACGGCTGGCAGTACGAGATGTACGTGAAGAACGCGACCACCATCGACTACCGGATCCACTCCGGCATGGTGGGCGGCCGGTGGGTCAAGGACCAGCAGGTCGACCTGGTCCGACTGGACGACGACCACTACAAGGTGTCCTGGAACGAGCCCACCGGCACGTCGGTGTGCGTGAACGTCATGCCCGGCAAGCGCCGCCTGCACGGCGTGATCTTCTTCCCGCGCTGGGTCGAGGAGCACGGCGAGCGCACGGTCCTCTACCAGAACGACCACCTCGACGAGATGCGCAGGTTCCGCGACGAAGGTCCGACGTACCCGATCCACGTGGTCCCGGAGTTCGCCGAGATCACCCTCTTCGAGTTCGTCGGCCCGGACGACGACACCGTCATCTCCACGGCACCGGACGACCTCCCGCCGGGCTGGTCCGACCGCACCGACTGACCACCCGGACCCGGCCGCACCTCTTCCAAGATCGATTGTCAGTGGTGGGTGAGAAGGTGGGAACACCAAGCCGGAACGAGGGGGAGCTGTGATGTCCGAAAGCCAGAACTACATCAACCACGTTGCTCTAGTGCTGGATGCCAGCTCGTCGATGTCGCATCTGAGCCGCAAGGTCGTCGAAGTCGCCGACCAGCAGATCGCCTATCTCGCCCGCCGCTCGAGGGAACTGGACCAGGAAACCCGCGTCACGGTGTACGTCTTCGCCGACAAGGTGGAGTGCGTCATCTACGACAAGGACGTGCTGCGCATGCCGTCGCTGAAGCAGCTGTACCGGACCGGCGGGATGACGGCTCTCCTGGCAGCCGCGCTGAAGTCGCAGAGCGAGCTGGCCCAGACGGCCCAAGTGTACGGCGACCACAGTTTCCTGACGTTCGTTCTGACCGACGGACAGGAGAACGCGAGCCACCGCTGCCCGGACGCTCCCGCCAGGGATCCTCGTCAACTGGTCCAGGCCGTCGCGGAGATGATCCGGACCCAGCAGGACAACTGGACGCTGGCTGTGCTGGTGCCCGACCAGATGGGCAAGCGCGAAGCCATGCAGTGCGGCTTCCCCAAGGACAACATCGCCATATGGGACGCCACCAGCACGCAGGGCCTGGAAGAGGCCGGGCAGGTCATCCGGCAGGCCACCGAGAACTTCATGATGGGCCGCACCCAGGGCATCCGGGGATCGCGTGCGGTGTTCTCCACGGGCGCGGACGCCGTCAACGAAGACACCATCAAGGCAGCCGGACTCACCCCGGCCGACCCGTCGAAGTACCAGCTGATCCCGGTCGCCCGTGACGCCGCGATCCGGGAGTGGGTCATCGAATGCGGGCACACCTACACCACCGGTGGCGCGTACTACGAGCTGAGCAAGTCGGAGAAGATCCAGGCGCGGAAGCACATAGCGGTGCTGGAGAAGAAGACGGACCGCGTGTACACGGGCCCCCAGGCCCGTGCCCTGCTCGGGCTGCCCAACACGGAAGTGCGCGTCAGGCCCGACCACAACGACCACTTCACCATCTTCGTGCAGAGCACGAGCGTCAACCGGAAGCTCGTGGCGAACACGCGGCTGCTGCTGATGCTCTGACATACCGTGAAGTCGATGGGATGCCGGAGGCCGCAAACGGGAGAAGGACGTCCCTCCGCCCCCGGCACCCGTCGAAGGGCTTCCGCCTGCCTCCTGGGAGGGTCATCCGATGCCGGCTGCCCGATGCACCGGAGTCCGACCTGCCCGCTCCCTTAGTGAAGGAGCCCCGGCGAAAGACCCAGTTCGCGCTCCCCGAGCGGGGTGAAGAAGCGCTCGACGTCGGCATCGGTGACCTCGGCCAGGGTCCTCGGTGACCAGCGCGGCCTGCGGTCCTTGTCGACGACCTGGGCACGGATTCCCTCGACCAGGTCGGGCGTGCCCAGGGCGGCGCAGGACACGCGGTACTCCTGGTCGAGGACCGGCTCCAGCGGGCCCAGCGTCCGGGCACGGCGCAGAGAGGCGAGGGTGACCTTCAAGGCGGTCGGCGACTTGGCGAGCAAGGTCTCCGCGGACTCCTTGGCGGCGGAGTCCCCGTGCGCGAGCAGGCGACGCAGGATCTCCTCCACACTGCCGGCGGAGTAGCAGACGTCGATCCAGTCACGCCGGGCGGCCAGGACGCCCTGCGGGGGTGTGCGCACACAGCCGACCAGGGCCTCCGCCGCGGGCAGCTCGGCCAGGGCCTCGAGGAAGTCCCGCAGCGAGGCCGTCGGCACGAAGTGGTCGGCGAGTCCACACAGTACGGCGTCGGCTGCGCCGACCTGAGTCCCCGTCAGGGCCAGATGAGTGCCCAACTCCCCCGGGGCGGCGGCGAGCAGGTGGGTGCCGCCCACGTCCGGCACGAAACCGATGCCTGTCTCCGGCATGGCGATGCGGGACCGCTCGGTGACGACGCGGACGCTGCCGTGCGCCGAGACACCGACGCCGCCGCCCATGACGATGCCGTCCATCACGGCGACGTACGGCTTGGGGTAGCGGGCGATGCGGGCGTTGAGCCGGTACTCGTCGCGCCAGAACGCGGCCGAGGCGGTGCCGTCACCGTCGCGGGCGTCGTCATGGATGGCACGGATGTCACCGCCGGCGCACAGGCCGCGCTCCCCCGCGCCGGTGATGACGACGGTCTCCACGGCGGGGTCCCTCTCCCATGCGAGGAGCGCCTCGTCGATGCGTCGGACCATGGTGTGCGTGAGTGCGTTGAGGGCCCGAGGCCGGTTGAGCGTGATGTGGGCCGCGCGCCCGCTGGTGTGGAAGAGGACGGGTTCCTCTTCGACGGTCGCGCTCATCGGAACGCCTCCCCCGGGCCGTGGGCCGCGTTGACGCGCATGTCGTGTCAGTTCCTTCCCGTTCAGGTGGCGGGCACTTCGTCCGCAGTGGCCGGTGACAACCACCTGATCACTGTTGACCCTACGGTGCCTGATGACCTACCCGGACGAGGCGGCGGGGTGGGCCGGGCGATTCCGTACCGATTCCCGGGCCGGGATCGCACGAGGCTCCTCACGCCGGTGATCTCCCGGAGGGGCGGGCGCCGTTCACCGGGCGGCACGTGTGCGCTACATTTTGCCTCTCCTTGACCGCGATCACTCATGATCTCTACGCTTCGGAGTTGGCACCCCCATGAGCGACATCGTCAACGGACTCGGCCGGGCCACTGCGTACGGCGGTCTGGGACTGGTTCTGTTGCTCCTCGGCATCGTCCTGGTCGACGTGCTGACCCCCGGAAAGCTCGGGCGGCAGATCTGGCAGGAGCGCAATCGCAACGCCGCCACCGTCCTCAGCTCCGCACTGCTCGGTATCGGCGGCATCGTGTTCACGTCCATCTGGACGACGTACGAGGACTTCGGCAAGGGACTGGTCTCGACCGCGGCGTTCGGGGTGCTGGGGCTGGTCATGATGGCGGTGGCGTTCCTGGTGGTGGACCTGGTGACGCCGGGGCGGCTGGGTGCGACGCTGGTCGAGGCGGAGCCGCACCCCGCGGTCTGGGTGACGGCATCCTGCAACCTCGCCGTCTCCGCCCTCATTTCGGCGTCCATCGCCTGAACCACCCGCGCGGACAGACCCGTCGGCGGCTTCGTACGAAGTAACCCTCGCCGCACAGGGAACGCACAGCCGCCGTCCTTCCTCTTGCAGGGCGAATGCCCTGACCGAGAGGAACCTGCTGTGCGTTCACGTAGACGTATGCGTTCGCGCCTGTACCCGGCCGGGTCGGTGGTCCTTGCCATGGCCGCCGCGGGATCGGTGCTGGCGGGGCCGGCCGCCTCCGCCGCCGAGGCCGGCGGGCGCGCCGACCTGCGCGCGGACGTGAACCGCGACGGGCGGGTCGATGTCACCACCGGCAGCGACACCGGAGGTGAGGACCGCTGGTCTGTCGGGCGTGGGGCCGTGTACCTGCCCAACATCGATGACGACGCCAAGCGGTGTCCGGTCTCCGGGCCCGGTGGCCAACCGCTGTCCGACGCCAAGCTGGCCGCGTGCAACGACGGCTCCGACACGAAGGTCAACGGCACCGAGGACGCCGCCGACCTCGCCCGGATCCGTTCCGTGCCCTTGCCGGACCTGCCCGCCGGCGCGACCGGCAGCCTGAAGCTCGCCGCCGGCGGCGAGCACGCGCACCTCTTCCTCAGGCGTGCCGGGAAGTGGATCCTCGTGACATCCGGGACCCGGCTGACGGCCGCCGAGTTGCGCTCCGGTGCGGAGTTCGGTGTCGAGGCCACCGATGTCGTGCGCGACAGTGCGAAGTGGGACGGCCGTGTGGTGGTCCGGCTGACGGTGGCCTCCGGACGGACATCCACCTCCGACGCCGTGACCCTGCGCGTCGCACCGCTGCTGACGCAGCATCACCTCCAGGACACCCGGCAGGTGATGGTCTCCGAGGTGCAGGGCGAGGGCCCGGACAGCCGCCTGCAGCGGAAGTTCGTCAGCGCCCTCGGGAAGGAGGTCGAGAAGGCCGGCATCACCACGCCGCTGGTCACCTTCACGAAGTACGCCGACCGCTGGGCGCAGGACTTCGTCGAACCGGCCTACGTCAGCATGACCGGTCCGGGCGGTCAGCGGCAGGTGATGCGTGTGATGCTGCGTTCCGCCCAGCCGGACCGGGACGCGGGCCGGGAGCTCTTCGAGAGGATGCGCGGCCGGGACATCGGTGTCGTCCAGGTGACCGACCGGGCGGAGCCGGACGACTGGTCGCTCAACTCCATGGGGAACCTGGAGACCATCCCGCCCCACACCCACGGCGGGCGCTCCTTCCCGGCGGGGCGGATCGTCATGGGCGAACGCAAGGACAGCGGGGCGCGGCCCTCGAAGGTGATGCGGACGCTGCTCAAGTCCCAGGGGCTGCAGGACCCGCTGCTGCTGGACACCTCATGGCTTGCCGTCGGGCACGTCGACGAGTTCGTTCAGTTCCTGCCCGCCGGCACGGCCCGTGGCTGGCGTATCGGTGTCGCGGACCCGCAGGCGGGGTTGAAGCTGTTGCGGGACGCCAAGCGCGACGGCCACGGCAGGACGAAGATGTTCTCCGTTCCGGGCCGCGGTGACAGTCCGGCGCCCAGGGAGACGATCGACCAGGCGCTCGCCTCCCGTCACCTGGTGGCCGACAACGAGATGGCGGCGCGGCGGATCGCGGCCAACCTGGAGATCCTCAAGCGCGAGACGGGAGTCACCGACGGGGAGATCGTGCGGGTGCCCGCGCTGTACACACGTGACTCGGAGGCTCTGACCGCCGATGGGCAGGAGATCCCCGTGCCGCGCCTGACGCGCATGGGCGCCGGCTCCGACCTGGTGAACAGCCTCGGGGACCACGGCCAGCAGAAGTGGCTCGCCGGGAACCCGGCCGCTTCACGTGCCGGGGCCCGGGCGACCGTGACGACCAGTGCGTACGTTCCCGGGGCGGTCAACGGCCTGCTCCTGACACGCGACCGTTACCTCGCCCCACGCCAGTGGGGGCCCGTCATCAACGGCAAGGACGTCTTCACCCAGGCCGTCACCGCCGCCTACCAGCGGGTCGGCCTCAAGGTGTCGTACATCGACGACTGGTACACCTACCACCTCGGCATGGGTGAGGTGCACTGCGGCACCAACACCCTGCGCGACGCGACCTCCGCATGGTGGGCAGCGCCCGGTGGCGCATCGTGACGAGGTGGTCGTCAGGAGGTGCGGGCAGGGGGCGAGGGGACGGAGAGCGCCGCACACTCACCCGCGTCGGGTGAGGCGGCCCGGCTCGTGCCGTGGGCACGCTGTTGGGGACACCGAACGGTTCGGAGCGAGGGCCTGGAGCTGCGAGCGTCCTCCTGCTCCTTCCGGCCCCTGAGCATCGCAAACGAGGCGCAAGATGACCGCGACACACACTCAACCGTCACACAGGGCGAAGGACGAATGGGCCACCGGCCTGACCGCCTTCGCGGCTGTGATGCTCTTCCTGGTCGGCCTGCTCGACATCTTCCGGGGCATCATGGCCATCGCCGAGGACGACATCTTCGTGACGACCCGCAACTACGTGTTCGAGTTCGACCTGACCGGATGGGGCTGGGTCCACCTCGCTCTGGGCGTCCTCGCCGTCATCGTCAGCCTGGGGCTGCTCAGGACGGCGATGTGGGCCCGCGTCCTGGGCGTGGCCATCGCCGGGCTCGTCATCATCGCCAACTTCCTCTCCCTGCCGCAGTACCCGGTGTGGTCGGTCGTGATGATCGCCCTCTCGGGCTTCATCATCTGGGCCCTCTGCGTCGTGCCGCGCGACAACCTTCTCGACCCTTCCGAGGAGGATTCATGGCGTGAGCGCGAGGACACCTACCGTCCTGCGGCCTCACCACGCCCGCCGTGCTGACGAGGTTCGGGCCGACTCCGCCGAAAACTCGCTCTCGATCCCGCTGGCCTGCCGCGCAAGCGCAGGTCAGCGGGCTGTCGGTGTGGTCTGCCGTGCGGCTGAGCGGGAAGGCTGGGATGCTGAACGTGAAGCGCTGCCCATGACGTGGCCCTGACCGACAGGGGTGATGAGCGCGGTGGCGGAAATCCATGAGAACGGTCAAGGACCAGCGGTTCCCCTCGTTCCGGCGCTGTCGCGCACCGCCGACCCGATGGGCGATCCGTTTCTGCGTACGCGGTTCGCTCTCCCCGCGAGGCCCCGGACGTTCCTGCGCCGTCAGCGGCTCGTCGATCACCTCGGCCAGGCTCTGAGGACGCCGTTGACGCTGCTCAACGGCCCCGCCGGAGCCGGCAAGACCCTGCTGGCCGCGGACTGGGCCTCCGGACTGGCTTCCCCGCTCGCCTGGCTCACCTTCGACGTGGGTGACCGGCGTCCCGGAGTCTTCTGGGCCTACGTGCTGCAGGCCCTGCGCGCCGGTGGTGCCCCGGCCTCCGAAGCGGTCGGAACACCTGCGGACGCCTCCGGCGTGGACCACAGGCTGCTGTCGGCACTGGCCGGTGAGCTGAGCGACCGAGAGCGGCCGGTGGTCCTCGTGCTCGACGAGTTCGACCGTGTGACCGACGCGGAGGTCGCCGAGCAGCTGGAGTTCGTCCTGCACCACGCCGGCCGCGGGCTGCGCCTCGTTCTCGTCACGCGCAACGAACCGCTGCTCCCGTTGCACCGCTACCGGGCTGCCGGTGAGCTGACGGAGATCCGTTCCGCCGAACTGGCCTTCACTCCGGAAGAAGCCGCCGCACTGCTGGAGTTGCACGGTTTGAGCCTCCCGGTCCAGGCGGCGCGGACCCTGGTCGACCGCACCCGGGGCTGGGCCGCCGGTCTGAGCCTGTCCGCCCTGGCCGCCCGGGAGAGCTCCGACCCCGAGCTCTATCTGAAGGAGTTCGAGGCGGACCGCAGTACGGTCGCGGACTTCCTGCTGGCCGAGGTCCTCAAGAGGCAGACCCCGGAGACACAGGACCTCCTGCTGCGCGTCGGCGTCCTCGAGCGTTTCTGCCCCGATCTGGCCGACGCGTTGACCGGCCGTGTCGATGCCGAGCCCATCCTGGCCGGGCTGCACCGTGAGAACGCGTTCGTCGAGCGTCTCGGGCACTCGTGGTACCAGCTCCACCCGCTGTTCGGGGAGATACTGCGCGCACATCTGCGTGTTCGACTGCCCGGGCTGGAGCCGGAGCTGCACCGACGGGCCGCGCAGTGGCTGCATCGTCACGGCTTCCTGCCGGAGACACTCGCCCACAGCGCCGCCGCGGGTGACTGGGACCTCACCGCCGGTGCCCTGGTGGACGATCTCGCGATCGGACTGCTGTTCACCGGGCCGAACTCGGACGACCTGGCTCAGTTGTTCTCCCACATGGGGCCCGAGGCGAGGAGCCCGGCCACCTTCCTCGTACGAGCAGCCCAGGACCTGGCCCGGCACGATCTCGATCACGGCCTGACCAGCCTGCGCCTCGCCGAGGAGCAGCTTGCCGACGACGCCGACGACGCGGCGGCCGCCCGGCTGAGCTGCGCGCTGCTGGAGGCGCTGGCCGCCCGGCTGACCGGTTGCCCCCCGGACGTGGAGAAGGCCGCCGAATCGGCCGCTGGACTGCGGCAGGAGATTCCGGCTCACCTGCTGGACCGGCATCCCGAGCTCACCGCCCTTCTGATGACCCATGTGGGCGCGACGTTGCTGTGGGCCGGGCGCTTCGAGGACGCGCGTGCCGTCCTGGCCGGGGTGGTCGCAGCTCCCGGCGGAACCACCACCGAGCTGCCCCGGGAGGAGGCGATGGGGCAGCTGGCCCTGCTCGACTACATGAACGGCTGGCCCGGCCGGGCGGAGCGCAAGGCGCTGGCCGCGGTGTCCGATGGGGACCGCCCCGGTGCGCCCCGGCCGTCCGGCTCCGGAATCGGACGGCTGGTCCTGGCAGCCGTCGCGGTCGACCGCGACGAACTGGGCCGCGCACAGGCCCTCATCGACGAGACGGCCGAGCTGCCCTCCGGAACGCGTGATCCGGTGATGGCGGCGGGACACGCCCTCGCCGCGGCCCGCCTCCTGCTGGCCAAGGGGAAGGTGCGAGCCGCGGTCGAGGCGGCGGACCCGGCCGTTCCCGCCGCCGTGGCCTCCCCGTGGGCGACGAGCCACGAAGCGCTCGTCACCTCGGCCGCCCATCTGGCCGAGGGCCGGCCGGACGAAGCCGCGGCGGTACTCCGGGCCGTCTCCGGTGACCCGCCCGTGTGCGCCGTCGAGGCCGCGGCGATCCAGCTCGCCGCGCGACGCCCCGCGGCAGCCTTCGACCTGCTCGACAGCGTCCACGCGGAGGGACGCACCGGTCCGGCGGTGACCGTGAGGGCAGCGCTGGTGCGAGCCCGGGCCGCGAACGCGGCGGGAGACAGAGCCACCGCCCGCAAGCTCGTGGCACAGGCGCTGCTCGACGCCCGGCGTGAGCGGCTGCGGCGACCGTTCCTGGACGCCGGAGCCTGGATCCGGCCCCTCCTGGCCACCGGTCCGCTGCACGATCTTGCGGCAGGCTGGCTCACGTCCGCCCCGGCGCCACACGGCGAGCGCACCCGGCCGCAGTCGCCGCCCGCTCCGCTCGTCGCCGTGGAGCTGAGCGCGCGCGAGCACGACGTACTGGACCGTGTGGCCCGGATGATGTCGACGGAGGAGATCGCCGCCGACCTCTGCCTGTCGGTGAACACGGTGAAGACCCACCTGAAGAGCGTCTACCGGAAACTGGCCGTGAACCGGCGAGGTGAAGCGGTGCGCCGGGCACGCGACCTCCGGATGCTCTGACGCGCCGCAGGCCCCTGCTGCGGGCTCGGCCGAAGACCCCTCCCCCGGGGCCGGCACGGGCCCCGTAACTCCCCCCTCGTGGGTGAGGCGCGCCGCGCGCACCAGGAGTGCGATGAGAACAGTCGGCGAAGAGTGCGTCGGCGCATGCCCGGCACCGCTTCGGTGTACCGGGCCGACTCGGCGAGGTGGACACCGTGAAGCGCTGGCGGGCTCTGATCGTCCTGGGTGCGGCCCAGTTCCTGATGGTCCTGGACACGTCGGTGATGAACGTGTCCATCAGTCAGCTGGTCGAGGACTTCGACACGGAGGTCACCGCCATTCAGGCCGTCATCACCCTGTACGCGCTGGTCATGGCCGCTTTCATGATCATTGGTGGCAGGCTCGGGGACATCGTGGGACGCCGCCGCATGTTCCTGCTCGGGATGGTCGTCTACGGCGTCGGGTCCGCCATCACGGCCGTGTCGCCCACGCTGTGGGTCCTCATGCTGGGCTGGTCCGTCATCGAAGGGCTCGGTGCCGCCATGGTCCTGCCGGCCATGGCGGCTCTCGTCGCGGAGTCGTACCGCGGACGCGACCGGGCCGTCGCCTACGCGGTCATCGGCGGGCTCGCCGGCGCGGGGATCGCGGTCGGCCCGCTGCTGGGCGGCTGGGTGACGACGTATCTGACGTGGCGGCTGGTCTTCGCCGGCGAGGTCGTGGTCGTCCTGGCGGTGCTGCTGTGCCGCCGGGTGATCGCGACGCCCGCACCGCGCGGGCCGCGCCCCCGGCTGGACGGGGTCGGTGCGCTCCTGTCCGCCGCCGGACTCGGGCTGGGCGTCCTCGGCGTACTGCAGAGCAGCACCTGGGGATGGGTGCAGCCGCGCAACCCTCCCTTCACCGTCCTGGGCTTCGCCCCGACCCTGTTCGTCGTCGGCGCCGGGGTCGCCGTCCTGGCCGTCTTCCGGTGGTGGGAGCGGCGGCGGGAGCACACGAGCGCCGACCCGCTCGTGCATCTGTCCCTGCTGGGCCGGCCCGTACTGCGGTCGGGCCTGCTGACGCTGCTGAGCCAGAACCTCATCCTGCTGGGACTGTTCTTCGCCATTCCGCTGTACCTGCAGGTGGTGCAGGGGTTCGACGCCTTCGAGACAGGCCTGCGTCTGCTCCCGGTGTCCGCGACCATGCTGGTGACCTCGCTGTGCGCGTCCTCGCTGGGGCGCGTGGTGGGGCCGCGCCGGGTGGTCCGGGTGGCCCTGGCCATCCTGGTGGCGGCGATCGTGTGGCTGCTGGCCACGATCGACCCGGCCATCGACGACGCGCAGTTCGCCGGTGCCATGGCCTTGCTGGGCGTGGGGGTGGGCCTGCTCGCCTCGCAGCTGGGCAACGTCGTGCAGTCCGGGGTCGGCGAGGAGGAGCGCAGCGAGGCGGGAGGGCTGCAGTTCACGGCGCAGAACCTGGGCTCCGCGCTGGGCACCGCGCTCATCGGGTCCCTGCTCATCGGCGCGCTGGCCCATGCCCTCACCACACGGGTGGAGGACGACGCGCAGCTGTCGGAGGAGACCCGTGCGCAGGTCGGCGTGGCCCTGGAGGCCGGGATCACCTTCGTCCCCACCGATCAGGTGCGTTCGGCGGCCGAGCGTGCCGGGCTGCCGCCGTCCGAGGTCGATGCCGTCGCGGACTCCTACGCGTCCGCGCAGTTGCAGGGTCTGAAGGCGGCGGTCCTGGCCACGGGCGGCATCGCTCTGGCCGGCTTCCTGGTCACACCGCATCTGCCGACCGTGCGGGAGAGCCGGCCGCGCGAGCGGGGTCCGGAGGCGACGGCCGGGGCGTCCGGGTCTCCCCACTGAGTCCGCAGGGAGCTGCTCATGTCCAGGACCACAACCGCCCGCAGCAAGCGCCGCGCGGAGCGCCGGGCCGGCGCGGACTACACGGGTGGCGTCTACGGTTCCATGCTCGCGGCCTCCGTGGTGGCCGGTGCCGGAGCTCTCGGTTCGTTCCCCCGGGCCGAGCTGGTGGTGCTGTTGCTGCTCACCGGGGTGGCGTTCTGGGTCGCGCACGTGCACGCCCAGCTGTTCGGGGCGCGTCTGGCGCAACAGGTGCCGGACCGCCGCCTGGTGCTGCACGTGTGCCGTGACGAGTGGCCCATCGTCAAGGCCTCGGTCCCGCCGGCCGTCGTGGTGGCGGTCAGCCCGCTCCTGGGACTGGACGTCCGAGGCGCCCTCTGGCTGGCCCTGTGTGTCGCCGTGGTCGGTCAGATCGGCTGGTCGGTGGCAGCGGCCCGCCGTGCCGGTGCCTCGCCCCGGCTCATGGCCGTCACCGCGTCGGTCAATCTGCTGCTCGGCCTGCTCATCGTCGCCTTCAAGATCGTGCTGAAGCACTGAGTCCGGCGTCCGTCACTCGGCGGCTCACCTGCTTCGGGTGAGGTCCGGGCCGGTACGGAGGCGGACGATGGCACAAAGGGCGCCGTCCGCCTGTCCCGGGCATCTGTGGGAGGACAAGCTCGTGCGCTATGAGATCCGCGTCGAGGGCCACCTGTCGGAAACCCTGGTAAAGGCCTTTCCGGAGCTGGGCCATGTGGTGATGGCCGGCCAGACCGTCCTGTTCGGGCATGTCGTGGACGAAGCGCACCTGTACGGGCTGCTGGCTCGCTGCCAGTCACTGGGACTGCGTGTCGTGGAGATGCGGCCGGTGCCGGAGTGACGTGACCGGCCCATGCGCCTCCCCGTCTTGCCGCCCGAGGCCAACACCCCCTGTCCGGGCAAGTGCTGACCTGCCATCAGGTCACATGGCCAGCGGCTGTTTCGAGGAACCGCCGTCACCGCGCTCGCGGGCTCACCGGCAGATCACCCTTGGCGGGTGACCCCGGCACCCGGTGGCAGGCGGGATTCTGGAGCCGGCAGAGCTGCGCACAGGCCCTGCCGCCCTTCGGACACCGCCCCCAGGCGGTCCCGAAGCGACCGCTTCACGCGAGGAGGAGCCATGACCATGTCGCGTGGCCCGACACCGCTCCCCGGGCAGGAACACCGGTCCGGCGCGGCAGCCTCCGCTGCGACGTCCGGCACCGCCTACGGGCTGGAACGACTGGGCCGTTCATGGACCTGGCTCATGGGTTCGGCCGTCGCGACCCTGGTGCCGGGCGTCCTGATCCTCGTCTGGCCGGAGGCGACCCTGCACGTCCTGGCCGTCCTCGTGGGGCTGTACCTGCTGGTGAACGGGGCTTTCCGGTTCGTCGCCGTCTTCGGCCGGGAGGAGCACGGTGAGCGGCTTCCGGGGCTCCTGCTGGCCGTGCTGTACGTGCTGGCCGGGGTGCTGTGCCTGCGCAACCCGCTGCAGACGATCACCGTGCTCTCGCTGGTCACCGGCGTCGTCTGGCTGGTGTCCGGGATCCTCACCCTCTACACGGCCATCGTCGCCACGGACCTGCCGCACCGCGGTGTCGTCCTGGGGGCGGCGATGCTGGGCATCGTCGCGGGGATCGTGGTGCTCGCCCTGCCCATGGAGTCCGCCCGCGCCCTGACGCGGCTGCTCGGCCTGTGGCTCGTGCTGCTCGGCCTGGCCGAGACGGCGGTCGCCCTGGCGTGGCGGGCCGTGCTCCGAAAGACGCACACGGCAGGGTCGCACGCCCCCTCCGAGGCCGCCTGAGACACCCCACGGCGCGACGGAGGCGCCGCGGCCCGTGCGACGCCCCACCTCCGTCATCCCGAGCGGCGACGACCGCGGCGCCCGGGGCGGCGCGTACGCGGAACCACGCGGAAAGGCGCGCCCATGAACCCGGCCGCAACCCCGGACTCCCCGCATTCCGCCGAAGGCGCGAACGCGCGGAACATGATGACCGCCGAGGAACAAGCGGAGTACCGGCGGCTGCGCCGCCACGCGGCCGTACGCCACCGGCGGGCACGGCGCGCCGGGTCGGCGCTCCTGCTCCTGCTGGCTCTGCTGCTCGCGCCCCTGGCCGTCGTCGCGGCCTGGGTACACGACACGGTCTCGGACACCGGCAGGTACGTGGCGACCGTCGCGCCGCTGGCATCCGCGCCACCCGTGCAGGACGTCGTGATCAACCGGATCACGGACCGCGTGGTGGAGAACGTCGACGTCCGGGCGGTGACGGACTCGCTCGCCAAGACCCTCAGCGACGCGGGTGCACCGCCCCGCGTCATCGCGGGGGCCGAGTCCCTCGAGGGTCCGCTGCGCGACGCGGTCAGGACCGCGGTGGACCGCACCGTCACCCGCGTGATCACCAGCGACGCCTTCCAGCAGGTGTGGGAGGGCGCCAACCGGCGCTCACACGCCGCCGTGGTGAACATGCTCACCGGTGATCGTCAGGGTGCCGTGGAGGCCGTGAACGGCACCGTCCAGCTGGATGTGGGAGCAGTCGTCGACCAGGTGCAGCAGCGGCTCGTCGACGCGGGCTTCGAAAAGGCCACCGCCATCCCGGACACCGATCGGACGGTCACCCTGTTCGAGACCGAGCAGTTGGGCAAGGCGCAGGACGCGATGCGGCTGCTGGACATCGTCGGCACGTGGCTGCCCGTCCTCACCGTCGCGCTGGCCGCGCTCGCCGTCTGGGCCGCTCCCGCACGCCGGGTCATGCTGATGATCACCGCCACGGGGGTCGGTGCGATGATGGTGGGGCTGCTCGTCGTGCTGGCCCTGGTCCGGCGCGTCTACCTGGACTCGGTGCCGCCGGAAGCGCTGCCCGCCGACGCCGCCTCGGCCATCTACGACACGTTCGTCCGCTTCCTGCGCGACAGCACTCTCACCTTGCTGGTCGTCTCGGTGATCACCGCGCTGGTGGCGTACCTGTACGGTCCGGGACGCCTGGCCCGTGGCGTCCGGACCGCGGCGGACCGGGGCACGACGGCCACGGGCAGGGCCCTCGAGAGCGCGGGAATGCGCACCGGCGCCGTGGGACACCTGCTGGCAGCCCACCGGCAGTGGATCACCGGTGGGGTGATCGCGGCCGCCGCTCTGGCCCTGGTGTTCTGGAACCACCCCACCGTCGGAGCCGTGGCGCTCGTCGTCGGTGTCGCTCTGGCCGTCCTGATCGTTCTGGCGATCCTCGCGTCCGCCGCCGGGCCGGCCGACCGGGCTGTGGACCAGGCCGGGCAGCGGGCGGTTCCGTGAGTCATGACCGTGAAACCCGGCCTCGAAGGCAGGACCCGCGAGCGCACGGCGGCGCGGGTCGTCGCGAGGCTGCGGTCCGGAGCCACCGCCCAACTGCTGTCCCGCCTGTCCGCGCTCAACATCGTGGAGGGCTCGGTACGGCTCGCCGCCCAGGCGTTCCTCACCGCGCTCCCGCTGCTGATGACCGTCGCGGCGTTCGCTCCGGGCTGGATGCAGGACCTGCTGGCCGACTCGCTCCGGGCGGTTCTGGGCATGCGCGGAGACACCCTCGACGAACTGCGCCGGGTCTTCTCCGCCACGGGCACGACACGGAACACGGCCGGAGCCGTGAGCGCGGTGGTGACGCTCGTGTCGGCCACGGCGTTCAGCCGAGCCCTTCAGGCCGTGTGCGAACGCTGCTGGCGCCTGCCGCGCGCACCGATACGGACCGCCTTCTGGCGCTGGCCGCTCTGGCTGGTGGTCTGGCTGGCCTACCTCCTGCTTCAGGCACCACTGCGCCAGGGGTTCGGCGCGGGAACGGTGACCGGGCTGGTGCTGTCCCTGCTCTCCGGGACGCTGCTCTGGTGGTGGTCGCAGCATCTGCTGCTGGGCGGCCGGATCGGCTGGCGGAGTCTGCTGCCGGGGGCGCTGCTGGCCGCCACCGGCACGGTGCTGCTGAGTCTGGCCGCGCGCGTGCTGATGCCCACCGTCATGGAGCGCAGCCTGCACGAGTTCGGTCCCCTCGGCCCGGTGTTCACCTTCCTTTCCTGGCTCATCGCCGTCTTCCTCGTGGCCGTCTCGGGCCTGGCGCTCGGCGAGTACGTCGCCTCCACCCCCTGGTACCGGGCCGCCGCACGCTCACCCGTGCCGGGTGAGGCCGGTCGCTTCTTCGCGGACCCAAACTGAAGGCAGCGCCCGCCGGTGGCCCGGTGGGCGCCGAGACGGAGGAGAGAAATGAGCGCGCAGACCTACCTGGCCTACGACTACCCCCTGTTGAGCGTCTTCTGGAGCATGCTCCTGTTCTTCCTGTGGATCATGTGGTTCATCCTGCTGTTCCGTGTGGTGGTCGACATCTTCCGTGACGACGACCTGAGCGGCTGGGCGAAGGCCGGCTGGCTGGTGCTCACCATCCTGCTGCCCTTCCTGGGTGTCTTCGTCTACGTGATCGCCCGCGGCAAGAACATGGGCCGTCGTGAGATGGCGCAGGCCCGCGCACAGCAGGAGGCCTTCGACGCCCGCATCAGGCAGGCCGCGGGCAGTGAGGGCCGGTCCAGCAGCGTCGACGAACTCGCCAGACTGTCCGAGATCCGCGACAGCGGGGCCATCACGGACGACGAGTACCGCAGGGCGAAGGAACTCGTCCTGACCGGTCATGCTCCGGCCGGGCATTCGGGGCTCACGCCGCCCGTGTCCGGTCGTTGACACCGGGGAAGGTCGCCTGCATCGGGAGCCGGACACTCCGTCCCCGGCCGGTCACGAACTGCCGTGGCGAGGCCGGAGTCCGCGAGCCGCGGCAGGGCCTGCGGCATCGGAGTCGTACGGTCGGATCCCGTGACCGAGGAGGACTGCCGATGCGCAGCGTGACCTATTCGATGAGCATCTCTCTCGACGGCTACATCGTGGGGCCGGACGGCAGTTTCCAGTGGACCGTGCCCGACGAGGAGGTCTTCCGCTTCTGGATCGACGAGATCCGAGGGGTCGGCGTCCACCTGCTGGGGCGCCGGCTGTACGAGACGATGCTGTACTGGGAGACCGCCGACCAGGACCGCTCGCTCGACGCCTCCGAGCTCGAGTGGGCCGGGCTCTGGAATCCTCTCCCCAAAGTGGTGTTCTCCCGCACGCTGCCGGCGGTGCAGGGCAACGCCCGCCTGGCCTCGGGTGGCCTGACGGAGGAGATCGAACGGTTGCGGGCCGAGCCGGCGGAGGGTGACATCGCGATCGGCGGTGCGACGCTCGCCGCCGAAGCCGCCGCGTCGGATCTGATCGACGAGTACCGGGCCATGGTGTACCCCGTGCTGCTGGGCGGAGGCATCCCGTTCTTTCCGCAGCACGAGCGCCGGGTCGACCTCGAACTCGTCGAGACGCGCACCTTCGGTTCGAAAGTCGTCTACCTCCGCCACCGGGTGGCGCGCTAGGACACGGTGCGCCGGGGCCGGGCCGGTGAGGCCGTTCACCCGAACAGGCCCCTCCGTGCTGTGCCGACGCTGCCCCTGCGGTGTCCTGGACAGAGCAGTCGTCCGTCCCCAGGGGGAAGCATGTACGAGATGTACCCCGGCCCCGATGAACCCGGTACGACTTTTGTCTGGCACGTGAAGGCGAAGAACGGCACCGTAGCCCTGTGCGGCCTGACGCTCGAACCGGGCGTGAAGGAGCCGGTGGAGACGGATCGCCACTGCCCGGCGTGCATGACCTCGTTCGGCCGGCTCGTCGACCAGCGCGGCTAGCGCGGGCCTCCGTCAGCCCACCCGGTAGCGCCGTGCACGCTCGGTGTTCAAGGTCAGGCCCAGGCCGGGCTCGGTGCCGCTGCCGGGGCTGATGCTGCCGCCGCGGGGGTCGAGGACGCCGTCGAACAGGATGCGTTCGATGCGGACGTGGTCGTGGAACCATGCCAGGTGGCGCAGATTGGGCACCGCCGCGGCAGCGTGGGCGTGGGCATGGGGAGCACAGTGGCCGGATATCTCCAGGCCGCGCCCCTGGGCGAGAGCTGCGGCGCGCAGCAGGCGTCCACGTACAGGGCGGTGGCGTCGCCGATGCTCGCGCGTGCCTCGGCGACCCGTCTGAGGTCGCGTTGCTCTCGCCGCCCCCATGATTCACCGATCTTGATCTTGACGCGCACAATGCCCTCTTCCGCGGTCCAGCCGCGCGGTTGCCGGTCCTGTCGCCCGGCGTGCAGGTCGGCGATGACCCGTGCCGCGGCCGCCGGAGCGTAGGTCCAGCCCGTGCCGGTGATCCGGCCGCTCCGCACGGTCGCGAGGACGAGGGTGGTGCTGTCCCAGCTCAGGGTGCCGTCCGCCTCGGGGGCGTCGGTGGGCACCGTGTAGACGGCGCTGTCCAGCCCCGTTCCACCACCCCCGCGTCCGTCACCGCTCCTCTCCCGCACCGGGCCGGTCCTCGCGGTGCCGGCTGCCGGGCAGCATCTCCTGGACCTTGGCCTTGAAGCCCTGGCGGACCATCGCGGTGCGGTCGCTGTCGCCCTTGAGCACGGAGGCTGCCGCGGCCTCGATCTGGTCGAGGGACGCGTGCGGCGGGATGGGGGGTACGGCCGGATCGGTGCGGAAGTCCAGGACGAAGGGCCGGTCGGACGCCAGCGCCGCCTCCCACGCGCTCCGTACGTCCTGCGGCTTCTCCACCCGCGTCCCGTTCAGCCCGACCGAGCGGGCGAAGTCGGCGTAGGCGACGTCGGGCAGGGACTGCGAGGGAAGGAACTGGGGGGCGCCGGACATGGCACGCATCTCCCAGGTGACCTGGTTGAGGTCCTGGTTGTTGAGCACCGCCACCACCAGGCGCGGGTCCTCCCACTGCTTCCAGTACTTGGCGATGGTGATCAGCTCGGCGAGTCCGTTCATCTGCATCGCCCCGTCACCCACGAGCGCGATGGCGGGGCGGTCGCCGTGCGCGAACTTCGCTCCGATCACGTAAGGGACGCCGGGGCCCATGGTGGCGAGCGTGCCGGACAGCGAACCGCGCATGTCCCCGCGCAGCTTCAGGTGGCGTGCGTACCAGTTGGCGGCCGAGCCGGAGTCGGCGGCGAGGATGACGTTCTCGGGCAGCAGGCCGTTCAGGGTGTGGGCCACGTACTCGGGATTGATCGGGTCGGCGTCCACCGCGGCGCGCCGCTCCATGACGTCCCACCAGCGGGCGGTGTTCTTCTCGATCTTCTTGCGCCAGCCGTCGTTCCCGGTCGGCCGCAGGTGCGGCAGCAGCCGCTGCAGGGTCGCGCGGGCGTCACCGACGAGGTTGACCTCGAACGGATAGCGCAGTCCGACCATGTGCGGGTCGATGTCGATCTGGACGGCACGCGCCTGACCGAACTCGGGCATGAACTGCGTGTAGGGGAAGCTGGATCCGATGACCAGCAGGGTGTCGCAGTCCTGCATCAGCTCGTACGACGGACGGGTGCCAAGGAGGCCGATCGCGCCGGTGACATAGGGGAGGTCGTCGTCGAGCGCGTCCTTGCCGAGGAGCGCCTTGGCCACACCGGCGCCGAGCCGGTCGGCGACCTCCATGACCTCCTGGCGGGCCCCGCGTGCGCCCTGCCCGATGAGCAGGGCGACCTTCTCGCCGGCGTTCAGCACCTCGGCGGCACGCTCGATGTCGGGCTCCGCGGGCACCGGGGCGTAGTGGGACATGCCCAGGCTGGAGGGCACCATCTTGAAGGCGTGTCCCGGAGCGGAGTAGTCGAGTTCCTGGACGTCGGCGGGGATGATGACGGCTGTCACCGAGCGGCGCGCCATGGCGGTGCGCATGGCGCGGTCGAGCACGTTGGGCAGCTGCTCCGGAACGGTGACCATCTCGCAGAAGTCGGAGGCGACGTCCTTGTAGAGGCTCAGCAGGTCGACCTCCTGCTGGTAGGAGCCGCCCATGGCGCTGCGGTTGGTCTGTCCCACGATCGCGACGACGGGCACGTGGTCGAGCTTGGCGTCGTACAGGCCGTTGAGGAGGTGGATGGCGCCGGGTCCGGACGTGGCGGCACACACCCCGACCCGGCCGGAGAACTTCGCGTAGCCGACGGCCTCGAAGGCGGCCATCTCCTCGTGCCGGGCCTGGATGAACTCGGGCTTGTTGTCGGCCCGTCCCCAGGCGGCGAGCAGTCCGTTGATGCCGTCTCCGGGGTAGGCGAAGACGTGCTCGACCTCCCATTCACGCAGGCGCTGGAGGAGGTGGTCGGAGACCTTGATCGACATGGTGCTGACCTTTCGGGTGGGGGGTGCGTCAAGTGTCCCGGGTGCCCGGCTCGGGCCGGCGCAGGCGTCGCGCGGCGCCGCGGGCGGTCAGGACGGCGGCTCCGGCGGTGAGGGCCGCGGCGCCCGCGGTGATCGCCCAGCGGCCCGCGCGGGACGGCTCGGGCAGCCGCCCCGCCAGGCGTTCGGGATGCTCACCGGGCAGGTTCCCGTCCAGGCCCAGGGCCAGCACCTCGGCGACGTGCAGGGCCCGGCGGCCGGTGTCGCTCTGTTCGATCTGGGTGCGGCAGCTGAAGCCGTCCGCGAGGAGCAGGCTGCCGGGGGCGGCCGCGCACACGGCCGGCAGACTCCCTGTTCCGCGACGGCCAGGGAGAGCTCGTGATGGCCGCGTTCGAAGCCGAAGTTGCCGGCTAGGCCGCAGCAGCCCTCGTCGAGCACGTCGGCGTCGAGGTGGGCGCGGCGCATCAGTTCCCGGTCGGCGTCGTCCTTCAGGACCGCGTGCTGGTGGCAGTGAGTCTGCACGAGGGCCTGCCGGGCCAGGACGGGCGGCCGCCAGCCGTCGGGCGCGTGCCGCACGAGGTGCTCGGCGAACGTGCGGAACCGGCCGGCCAGGCGCTGCACGTCCCGGTCGTCCGGCATCGGCTCGGGTGCGTCGGCGCGGAACACGGCGGTGCAGGACGGTTCGATCCCGAGGACCGGGGTGCCGGCCTCGTTCCCGCGCTGAGGGCGCTCACCGGGGCGGCGGACGAGATGGCCGTGGCCCCCGTCGACGAGGTGCGTCGCATCGGAGGCCTCATCGACGACCCGCTCGGCCCGGCCCCTCCCGACCCTGCCGGCGCTCCCGAGGTAGGTCGTGACCAGCCGAGAGGCGGCACGGCCTAGACACCGGGAAAGTCCGGCCACATGTCGCGCCCGCACATCGGCTCCGCCGCCTGCGCGGCCCTGGCCCCGCTCAGATCCGGCCCCGCCAGAAGCAGGCGGTCACCGGCACGGAGACGCCCCCGGCAGCGGAAGACCGTGCCGTCGGCCGTGTCGGCAGGTCCAGGGTCGTCCCCTCGGCGGTGAAGGCCGGCCCGTTCACGCTGGTCAGGCCGTCGAGGACGCGCACCACCGTGCCGTCGAGGTCCGTTCGATAGAGCGAGCCCGCGCCGCACGTGCCGTCGTAGGCCATGCTGCCCGCCCAGAAGCGGCTCGCGGGGTCCGCGACGCCGTCGTTCATCCGGCTGGGGAGCGGCGTGCGGTCCTCGGGGCGGTCGAGCCACTCCGGTCTGCCGTGGGCGGCGAGCAGTGCGATGCCCGTGCTCTGGTGACCGTCTTCCTGTTCCAGTTCGTGGGCATCTGGAACAACTACTTCCTGCCGCTGGTCATGCTCACCGACGACAGGAAGTACCCCATCACCCTGGGCCTGACGACCTGGCAGTCGCGGCCGAGCGCACTCCGGAGCGCTACCGGCTCACGGTGGGCGGCGCGTTCCTCTCGATCCTCCCGCCGGCCGCCGCGATGCTCGTGCTGCAGCGTTACTGGCGGTCGGGTCTGACCCAGGGCAGCGTCAAGGGCTGAGAGCACCCGGTCCCCGGGCCTGCGAGCTGTGGGCCCGGCTTCGCGCCCGTTCTACCCCGATCGGGACCGGTTCGCCGACACAGCGGTGGCTGTCCTGCGCCGGAGGCCGGGCCGCGACGGGAGGCGGCACCAGGCGGTTCCGCCACCCCGCGGTCGGTGACCTCACCCCTCGCCCGTTCCCCTCCGGCATCGCTTCCTGACGTGCCGCGCGGTTCCTTGTTTGGATGTGCTTCGGGCCGGGTCTGCGCGATCATGACCGGATGAACGCTCGTTTCGCCGGCATCGCCGAGCTGACCGAAGTCCCCTCCGTGGCGGTCGTCGTCGACGTCATGCGCGCTTTCACGGTGGCCGCATGGGCCTTCGGCCAGGGGGCGGAGCGGATCGTGCTCGCCGAGTCGCTGGACGAGGCCCTGGCGCTCAAGGCCCGGCACCCGGACTGGGTCGCGCTCAAGGACGGTCCGCCCGCACCGGGGTTCGACACCGTCAACTCGCCCGGCCTGCTGCGCTCTGCCGACCTCGGCGGACGCACGGTTGTGCAGAAGACCACGGCCGGGACGGTCGGCGCCCTTGCGGTCAAGGAGGCGTCGCTGGTGCTGTGTGCCGGGTTCGTCGTGGCGGAGGCGACGGCTCGGCTCCTGCGGACGCGCGGCCGTGACCGTGTCACGTTCGTGGTCACGGGCGAGGACGGACAGGCCGACGAGGATCTGGCGTGCGCTCAGTACATCGCCCGGAGGGCCGTCGAAGGGGATACGGACGCGGCTGAGTACCTCCGCCGCGCCGGGCGTTCGCGTGCCGCCGCCGAGCTGGCGCAGGGCGTGCGTCAAGGGGTCCACCCCGATGACGTCGCGCTCTGTCTCGAGCTCGACCGCTTCCCCTTCGCCATGGTGGCGGCCCTAAAGGACTCGCTCATGGTCCTGCGTCCTTGTGCCGTGCCTCCGCCGGCCGACGGGCTTTCGGTCTGACCGCCGATGCGGGCTCGCCGGATCAGTGCCCGGCGGCCGCCTTCACCAGGGCGACCGCCACGCCGATCGCCGCGTCCAGCAGCCCGGCCACCACCGCCGCCACGACGCCGCCGCCCATGCGCAGCCCGCCCAGACAGCCCCACAGGAAGAGGGACACGACGCCCACTCCCGCCGCTGCGGGCAACGCGGCGTGCAGGCTGAGCACGTCCAGCGCGGCCAGGGCGATCAGTACGGCCGGACCCACGGCACAAGACAGCAGCGGGCTGCTGACGTACAGCATGCGGCGCAGCTCACGGCCCGTGGCGAGGCGGCGGTGAACGGTGCGGTGTGCCTGCTGGTCGGCGACCAACGCGGCGAGCCACAGGCCCAGCGCGGTCGTCAGGACGGTGGCGAGGGCACCGAGGGAACCCACCTCGCCGAGGGACAGACCGACCACCACGGCGATCATCGTGATGGTCGCGTAGATCCGCTCCTTCAGCCGGTCGGCCAGTACACCGGCCTCCACACCGGGCGGCACATCCGCTCGACGGTCGTCCACCACTGATGCCCCTCACCTGTGGTCCTCGCAGCAGCCGCGGTACGCGTGCGCCGGTCATCACATCAGCATGCCTCCCGAGGGTGCGGGCAGGCCGCTTCCACGCCGGAAATGGAGGGCGTTGCCGTGAACCGCTGGTGGGCCGGGCTGAACTCGGGGAGGCTGACCCGCATGGTCTCGGTGGTGCAGAACGTGGCGATCGACTGTTCGGATGCCTATGAACTGGCTCGCTTCTGGAGTGAGGTGACCGGTTGTCCGCTGCACGAGCAGTGCGGGCCGGGCGATCGGGAGACTCAGGTGATGCTTCCGGAGGGGCCGATGCTGTACTTCAATCAGGTGCCGGAGCCCAAGACGGTCAAGAACCGCGTCCACCTCTGTCTGCGCCCGACGACCTCGCGCGAGGAGGAGATCGAGCGGTTGTTGGAGCTGGGAGCCTCCTTCGTCACTGATCGCCGGGAGCCGGACGGCGCGGGCTGGGCGGTGCTCGCCGACCCTGAAGGCAACGAGTTCTGCGTTCTGCGCGGCGCGTCCGATCGCGCCGCGATGTCCGCCGGGTGAGGCTCGGGGAGTCACGGCCACGAGGGCACCTTCGCGCCGCATCCCGCGGTACGGCTGCCTAGGTGAGCAGTGCTGCCAGCGATCCCGCGGCGATCAGCAGGCCGGCCAGGGCGGTGCAGCCGACGCCGAGGGGGTCGGGGACCGCCTCCCCTGCCACCGCTCCGCGTGGCCCGGATGCTGCGCGTCGTAGATGAGTTGCAGGCGGTCGCCCACTTCCGGGAAGTCGGGCGAGCCGCCCAGCATCCAGCGCATCCGGTGGCCGTCGTCGGCCACGTGCTCGCACAGCACGCTCTTGGGGTCCACGCTGTCCCCCTCGTAGACCCGGTCGACGCATGTCGCGACCACTCGCACCCCGTTGCGCTTCAGGCTCCGCTCGACATACCAGATGCGCAGCCCGAACGGCAGGAGGAGCAGCCCGATACCGATCAGTCCCGTCATCGCCCGCCCTTGTTCCGCAGCTCCCCCGTCGGCCCGCCCGGAACCGGCAGCCCCGCCCCCGGCACCGTGACCTACCTGTCCCGGAGGCGTGATCGGCCGTGCGGCCGGCTGTGTCGTCACCGGTCGAACCGCACTTCGCAACGCGTCCGGCTCCCCTGCTGCCGCATCGCGGCAGCAGGGGAGCCGTCGGCGCTGCCACCGCCTCCGGTCGGCAGCGAGCCGTCTGTGAGACGCGGGGCCTTCTCGTGCGGGGTCTCGCCGCGTCAGTCCACGATCACCCCGGCACCCGCCACCGGGGACCGCCCCGCGAGTGCGCCGCCGAAGTTCCCCTCGACCTCTGCCTTCTCCGCCGCGTTCGGGTACGGGTTCGTGCAGGATGTGCCCGCGGTGGAGCCGGACATCAGACTCGAGCACGGCCCGGGCTTGCGATCCGGCAGGCCCAGGATGTGCCCGAGCTCGTGCGCGGAGATGCGGATCGTGTCGTAACCCTGGTCGACGGCCTGGCGCCCGATGTACACGGTGCCGTTGCCCAGGGTGGTGGGCAGGGCGCGCGGCCAGCCGTTGTCCGCGAGGACCCGTATGTTCGCGCGCTGCCCGGTCGCGACGGGCCGCAACTCGACGGCGTCGACACTTTCGTTCCAGATCGCCGCGCCCCGGTTGACGGCACTCTTGAACTCCGCGGAGCCACTGGCGTCGTAGGTCACGACACGGGCGGCCGGAGGACCGTCGGCCGTTGAGGGGGCAGCGGACGCGGCCTGACCACCCGTCAGGGACACGGACATCAGACAGGCGGCGGCGAGACCGCCGGTCAGCATGCGGACGTGCATGATCGACCTCCTTGCGGGGGAAGGGCAGTCGTGCTCATGACATTCCTTAGCCCATTGCCCAGCCGGGTCACCCCTGAATCCTCAGGCGACGGCCCCCACCGAGACGCCGACGGCGATGAACAACCAGCCCCGGCGGATCCTCGGCCTGGCGAGCAGGGATGAAACCGCTGCTGAGCCGCCCCCGGGCCGGCCCGCCCTCATGCGGGGCATCGGACGCCTCGTTCGCGTTGTGCCCTTGCCGGGCGGTCCGGCGGGCGGCGAGTACGGCCGGTGTGGTGGTCCGGCTGCTCGCGGATTCCGACACACGTGTGCGTGGCATGGCCGCCGGGCACCCCGCCCTGCCCGTCGACCTCATCATGCAGAGCTGCGACGACACCGAGCTCGCTGCCCGGGCTCTGATTCTGCGCCTGTGTACCACCGTTCGTTGTCGACACACTGGCGTCCCGGACCAGAAGAGACCGCTGTCCGGGCTCGTCGCAGAAAGGGGAAGGATGCACATGAGGTTGCGCATGCTGCTCGCCGGAGGCGCGGCCACCGTCGCCGCCCACGGCCTGGTGACCGCACCGTCGAGCGCCTCGGACCAGGAGTCGACCGGCCTGACTGCACGGGTGCCTGCACCACGGGTGGGCCGAAGGGCGCGGCAACTTCGCCGGTCCGGTGAACGTCGGCTCCTACCGGTGGGGAGGTGAGTGCTGACCTGAGCCCGGCCTCATCAGGGGGACTTTGTCCAGCGGGAGGCCGTTGCGGCCCAGGCGGTCTCCCATGCCACGAGGTTGTGGTGCTGGATGACGCGGTGCGCGGTGCCGTAGGCGACGGCTGCCGCGGCGTGGACGCCGAGGACGGCGATCAACGCGGAGCCCATGGCGCGACTGCGGACCTGATCGGGGGTCAGGGGCGGGTCGGTCAGCTTCCCGTCGGTGCCGGCCCAGACGCGGAGGGTGCTGCCCTTGGGCAGGGCCGGCTGAGTATCGGCGTAGGCCGTGTGGGTGCGTCCCTGGGGGTCGGTGAAGCGGACCTCGGTCGGGTAGAGGGTCCGCTTCGCCTCGGCCGAGCCGGGCTCGGGGTGGCTCCGGGCGTCCTCGACGAGCACGGCGGTGGTGTGGTGGCGGGTGGCTGCCTGGTGCTCGGCGGTGCGGGCGTAATGGCGGTGGGCGGCGTCACCGACGAGGAAGAGGGCGAGAGGGGTGGCCGCCAGCACCACCAGCGTCAGGCCGAGGCCGATCCATGCCTGGGCCACGTCGCCGCGGCGGCGCAGGGGGTTGCGCCGCAGACGCCAGAACATGACGCGGGGGAGCTCGCGCGGTGGCAGTGACGGGGGTAGGGACGAATGTCCGGGCATGGTCCTCCTTTCGCGGTGACGCGGCGCGTGCGGGGTGCCCCACCGGGGCGGGGGGATGCGAGCTGCCGAGCGGGGGTGGCGGCGCGCGGGTGCCCGACCGGGGCCGGGGGACTTGAGCGGCCTAGGTCGTGTCCGCAAAGTCCCGCCTGCCCCTCGACGCCTGGCACGTACTCTCGCCGCACCGGACGAAGACCCAAGTACATCCAGTACGAGGGACT
>NZ_JBEORR010000047.1:0-56795 GCF_040302345.1 Streptomyces sp. NPDC126510
GGGGAAAAACAACTGGCCGCCACCGGGGAGAACCCGTGGCCACCAGCGGGGAGAACTACTGGCCGCCTACGGGGAGAACTTCGTGGCCATTGACATGCAACTCGCCAATTCGCTGCTGATAGGTAGATGTCAACGGTATTGGCATCACTCCACCTGTGCCACCACCTGGAAAGACCGCCGTCCATGTCACCACGAAATTGCTTGTCACGCTGAGATTGTGGACTCCGCCAGGCTCCGTCTCTGAGCTGCGCTCAATTCGATGTCCACAAGTCGGAGAGGGCATTCCACTTGGCGGGGTCATCGGACTCGCATCGACTGCGTCGGTGTAAGGAGTAAACGGCAAGAGCGCACCCGCACAAAAGGTGGGCGCGGAACGATCGCCCCAATTTACGAGCACTCCAGAATTTACTGCGTTCGCGGTGACTGTGACGACGCCGGCGGTTGCGACCCTGTTTACGGGCCCGATTTGAGCGGGTCTCGTCGATGCTCCGTTGGGGCAGAAATAGATCCACGCCTCGCGCCCTACGAGACCGGTTCGGCCGCCAGGAGAATTTGCAGGCTCGGGTGTCATGCACATCTCAGGCTTCTCCAACTGCATCGCGGTGACAGCCATCGACACGGTATTCATGATCTCCGCCATCGACGGTGGTGTCGGAGGAACATCAATCCCTGGTGCGGCTGGCGCAGCGTCACAGTTGTTTCGGAGATTGCTGCAGCTGCGACGTTCAAGTACAGCCGGTCCATTATTCGCTGCAGCGGCGGCACCACCGCCGCTCGTCCCTGCACCACCACCGCCACCACCGGCGTTGCCCGCGCCACCAGCATTACCGGCCCCGCCACCGCCGCCCGAGGGCGCGCTGATGTAACCACCACCGACAGTGACGTTCGCGCCACCAGGCGTTACGAACACATCGGAGCCGGCCCCTCCCACACCGGGCTGGGCGAATGAGGACTGACTACCGCCCGTAACCACCACTCCGCAAACGAGTGCCGCAGTGACGAATGCTCTCATTGCTAGCCGCATGATGACACCTTCTCAACTGTTTGACTTGTAACCCGCCAGCCATTCGCGTCTGGCCACTCAGGGTTTCGGACAGTGATCGCGGTGGACTCGAACTGCCCACGGTCGGGCTTCATTGCACTGGTTCCGTCCTGGTATTTGTTCTCCCAACCCGAGATATCCGTGCAAGCTTGCACATGTACCCACGCCGGCTCGGTCCTAGGCTTTCCGTTCTCGTCAACAGGAACCTCGAGATCCGAAACCGAGGAATTGACAACAGTTATCGCTCCAGTACTGGTGATTCCTTGCGAACGCCGGAGAGTGATGTTTCCGACCTGTCCCGACAGGACCGGATCTGCAGCAACAGTGCTGATCGCATCTGTCGATGCGGCGGGATCTGCTTCTACACTCCCCAACAGCGCGTAGTAGTCGTTCACCTTGGCGAGCGCCTGGGCACGTGCTTGTTCATCTGGTGTCTTGGCTGTGGCTGTGCCGTCTGGGCCACCGAATGCGGGGTCTGCGGTGGAGGTGAGGGTGACGTTGGGGTCGTCGGTTTTGTCGGAACAGGCTGCGACGGCGGCTAGTAGGGCTGCGGCGGCGAGGGCTGCTGCTGTGGTTCGTCGGATTGTGTTGTGGGTCATGTTGTTGTCTCCTAGAAGCTTCCGGCGCTGCAGGGGGTTCCGGGTTGTGTGTAGTCGGCTGTGACTCTCCATCCTGCTGGGTCGGGCCACGCGGTGTTGGTCAGGATCGGTTTTCCGAGTTCGAGTTTGTCGACAGGTTTGCTGATGCAGACGTCCATTTGGAGGGTGGCTGTTCCTGCGGTTGGGGCGCCGTTTTCGTCGATGGGGATGTCGTGTTTGGTGATCACGTTTTTGAGTACTTTGAGATCGTTTGGTGGCGTGGGGTTTCCGTTGCGGCTGGTTGTGATCTCTTTTTTGGTTCTGTCGAGGAAGCGTCCGGCTGCGACGGTATCGAGTTCGGAGAGTGGGGCGGTGGGGTCGGAGTTCAATCGTGCGAGCACGGTGTAGTACTCGCCGATCTTCGCGAGGGCGCCTTCTCCTGCTTGTTGTTCGGGTGATTTTCCCGATCCTGGGGGGCCGGTGAAGGTGGGGCCGTTGTTGGTGTCGAGGGTGCCGGGCTCGGGGCTGAGGATGCTGCAGCTTGCGGTCAGGCATGCCGCCGCGGCGAGGGTGAAGACGGCTGCGAGGCGGCGGTTCATGATGCGGCTCCGATTCGATAGTCGGTGGTGGTGTCGAGCTGTCTGAGGAGTTCGTTGGTTTCGGGGTGTGCGTCGACTTGCAGTTCGTCGAGTTCGCTTTTGAGGGTGTCGATGAGGGTTTGGGTGGTTTCGACGTCTCCGGAGAAGTGGGTGGCGATGATGGCCGCTCGCCAGCAGCCTTCGTGGGCACTGTCGACTGTGAGGCCGGTCTGGGCTGCTTTTCCTGCTGCGTCGAGGTCCTGGGTGACTTGTTCGCCGCGGATGTAGCGGCCGGCGAGTTCTTCTGCGACGTCGGTGATTGCGGAGATCATTTCTTGCTTTGTGTGATCTGCCCATCGGTATGCGGTGGGGTCGTCGCTGGTGAAGGGTTGACCGGTTACCAGTGTGAGTGCGGCTTGGAGGCGTTCGGTTGTCGTCGTGGCTGGGTGTGCGTCGACGAGGTGGTTCCAGTAGTCCCAGTCTGTGGTTACTGAGGGGTGCAGGCGGAGTGGTGTTCGGCCGGTTTTGTCTCCGGATTTGATGAGCGCTGCGTCTCCGGTGTCGGTGTCTCCCATCCAGCTGCGTAGTCGTGTGACTGCTTGGTTGCGGCGGCTGCGGAGCCGTACCTTTGCTGTTTTCGCTTCTGCTTCAGTGCTGGCCGTGTTGACGAGTTCGACGTCGTGGGGCCACATTTTTGCGGTGAGTTCAGTTGCGGGTACGCCGTCGTCGCTGAATGCGAGTAGGGCGGCGATTTCGGTGAGGCTTCGTGAGTTTTCGCGGTCCGTTGAGCCTGGGGTGAGTGGGGTGAGGGTGGGTTCTCCGAGGACGCGGATCCAGATGTGTGGGGTTGTGGGGACGTCAGGCTCGGACGCGGTGGTCTCGGTTTCGGTGTCACCGACTGTCTCGGAGTTGTTTTCCTCGAATACGTTGTCGTCGTTGCGAACTACCGTGAACGCCGCAGGGTCGGCGCTGGTGATGAGGTTTTCGGTCGTGATGTCGAAGTCGAGACGTGCCCCCTCCCAACCGAAGTCCCCGAAGTCTGCAGCCTGGGGTTCGGCAGCTGGGGAAGGATCATGTGTGGTGGTGGCGTACAGACTGACGATGCTGTCGTAGCTGGTTTCGTCGAGTGTTGTGACAGTGAGCTGTGCTGATGCGATACCTGGGCGGACCAGTGTTGCGGTGCCGTCGTCGGCGACGTCGAGTGTCCAGTCGGAGCGAGTGTTCGAGTTCTGTGTCGTGACTGCGGCGAACGCGATCCGCGGTGCGTTCTGGGCGATTGCGGCGAGGATTTCTGTTTGTTCAGCTGTCAGCGGGTCGGAGATGAGGACGATTTCCGGAGCGGTCAGCTCGCTGGTTTCGTACACGCTCCGTGCGTGTGCGATGGATTCGATGTCGTTCTCGTCGAGGATGTCGGCGTCGCGTTCGAGGTGGCGGGCCAAGCGCGTCAACACCTCGTCGGTGTTGTCTGAGTGCGTGATTCGGCCGGTGTTCACTGCGTCTGCGAGGTCGCTGCAGTATCCGACGACGTTGAGGTGGAGGGAATCGGCTAGGGGGGATACGGCGAGCTCGACGGCCATCGCGCGCAGCACGTTTGCGGTGGCGGTGGGTGTGCCGGTGATGGAGAGGTGCCCGATTTCCTCCAGATTGAGCATGAGTTCTCGTCCGTCGTCGCTGGTTCCCATTGCGGTTAGGGCTGGGTATGGGCTGACGTCGATGTCCGGGGTGGAGCGAGGGAACGTCCGTGGGTCGACCATCCACGTGTCGTCGTCTGATTGCATCCAGGGTTGGGGCAGGGAGATTTCCTCGAGTAGTCCGAGTTCGATGGTGTCGTCGCCGATGAAGACTGCGAGCAGTCTGGGGATGGGGGTTTCGTTTGTTCGGCAGTGCTGTGCGAGGTTCCGCAGTGCGGTGTCGACGTGAGCGGTGGTCAGTGGATCGACGGCGGCGGTCAGTGCTTGTTCGGCGAGGATTGCTTCTTTGGCGGGTAGGGCGATGCGTTCGCCGCGGCGGCGGCGGTGCTGTTGTTGTCGGCGGCGTAGTGCGAGGTGGCCGGTTAGGCCGGCGGCGGCGAGCGCGGAGATGCCGAGGGCGATGTAGACGATGTCGGATGAGTTGGTGGAGTCGTCTTCTGTGTCGGCGGTGATCGCGGGTGCAGGTGCATCAGGAGTCAGATTTGCGGGCATCTGAGGTTCGGCGGGGTCGAGTTGCCAGGTCGGTGTTGCGGCAACTTCTGGGAGGGGCTGCGGTGCAGGGTCGGGTGCCTGCGTCTGGGGGGTTTGTTCGGGTGCCACCGCCGGCGCAGGTACGGCCGCCGGCTGGGGTGCTGCCTCCGCTGCCGGCGCAGGTGTTTGGGCGGACGCGGACGGAATGATCAATTGCTGTCCGACTGTGATCAGGTCTCCGGCTGGCGCCCCGTCCGCAGTGGTGATCTCAGAGAAGCGCACAGGGTCGCCGAGCTCTCGGTCGGCGATGTCCCAGAGTGTGTCTCCAGCTTGGACGGTGTAGGCGCCTTGTACGACGTCCTGGGCTGTCGCGGGGAGTTGCAGCGTCATTCCCTCTGCGAGGAATCCTGCTTCGGGCACAACGTCTTTGTTCAGTTCGAGCAGTTCGGTGAACAACCTTCCGTCGCCGAGGTGAGTGTGGGCGAGTCCCCACAGGGTGTCTCCGCGGACGGTGGTCACGGTCGGGCCGGCGGGTTGGACTGCGGGCCGTGCAGCGCGGGGGTCCATCTGAGTGTGGGCGGGGCCGCTTGGGTCTTGTTGTGCGGAGATCGGTGCGTAGGGCGCGGGTGATGCGCTGTCCGCTGGTTGCGAGAGTGCGGGTGTTGCGGTTGCGGTGCCGGCTGTCAGCAGGAGAAGTGCACCACTGACGAGGAATGTCGCCGTTTTCTGTTGCGACCCGAGTAGCCGGATCTTCGGTGCCTTGACGCCCCGGAGTGTGGCTGCGAGTTCGACGAGGATCGGGAGGGTGAATGTCGCCCAGGCGGCCCAGCCGACGAGGGGCAGGAGTGCGACGAGGAGGCTGCCGTCGTCGGGGCTGGAGAGCAGACTTTCGAAATCCGAGAAGGGGATGTCGAGAGGATTTCCGCGCAATGCCCATAGTGCTGCGGGGATCCCTGCCACGAGCAGAAGCAGGATGAGGAGGTACCCGAGTCCTGCGAGGCGGGATCGGACTGTGCGAGTACTCATGGCCGGTACACCTCCCCTGCGTTGGTGCGGTTGAGGTTCACGGTTGCGCTGCCCGTGATCACTTTCGAACCAAGGGGTAAAAGCTTGTTGTCGTAGATGATGCGGGTGGTGATCAGCAATGTTCGAGGCCCGGTGGGGATGACCTCGCCCTCTACACCGGCGTCGGCGAGGTAGCGTTTCGCGGCCGCCACTGCGCGTACGGGGTCGACAACCGTATCGATGCCTCGCGCGCTGAGTGTTCCGACGATCTGCTGTCCGGACGCGCGGGCGGCGTCTTCGGCGACGTTGTCGGCGCGTTGAGCTGCGGTGTGCATTCCGCCGCCGTCGACGATGAGTCCCCACACGAAGAATATGAGGATGGGGGCGAGTATCACGGTCATCAGGGTCACGGAACCCTTGTCGCGTTCTTCGGGGAGCCTGGAGGTGAGTCGCTTACGCAGGGCGGTGATCATCTGGTGCGCTCCCGGAATGTGTCGATGGGTGAGATTGCCGTGACCTCGATGGTTCGTCCTCCGCTGACGCCGGGCCATCCGAGGGCGTCGTAGGAGACTTCACAACTGACGGTGACTTCGACGGTGGCGGATACTCCTGGGCGAGTGCGGAATCCGGAGGTGTCCGCGCTGACGTTCATCGTCGTGCATTTGAGTCCTTGACCATCCATCGAGTCCAGGGCCGCTTGGTATGCGAGGGGGTTGGCTTGAGCGGCGGTACGTGAGAGTGATGCTGCTCGGGCGGCTTCTCCCGCGGCGTGCTCGACCTTCTGATGTGCCTGGCGGTTGATGCCGTACGCGTACATCCAACCGAGTAGGACGAGGAGGACGACGATCGCGAGGCACAACTCGATGGTTGCATCTCCTCGATCGTTTGAGCGGGCGCGATTGATCCACTGGTTCAGCTTCATCCGACACCTCCGGGATTGGTCACGCGCTCAGTGGGTTTGGTGTGGTCGACGGTGATAGCGAATTCCAGCCCCGGTACGAGGGTCGGGGACTTTCCGGTGATCGTGACGGTGCTTTCGCGGAGTGTCTTGTTCACCGACACGACCGGTGCTTGAAGGTCACCAGATCCGGATTTCGCGATGCACGCGTTCGCTGCAGCGAGCCCGAGCGCCTGGTTCCCTTGCTGGGAACGTGTGGCTTGCAATGCTTTTTCGGCGCAGGTGTTGGCGACGTCCCGTGCGTGGAAGAACAGGGCGGTTTGCAGCATTACGGAGAACATCATCAGGAAAGCGACCATCGCGATGACGGTGACGAGCGTGGTGGGCCCTCGGTCGTCGTGGCGCCACCGGTCGATCAGCTGTTCCAGTGTCATGACTGTCCGTTTCTCTGCGGTCCGGTTGGTGGGTCGGGTTAGGTGGCGAGATCTCTTTGGGCTGCGATTCTGCGTTTGGTTTCCACACGGTTGCGGACGAACACGGCAGAACATGTCACTGCGGCTACAAAGGCTATGGAGAGGGGGAATGCTGCGGCAAAGGTGCCGAAACGTGCTGCACGGGAGGTGTTTTCGTCGGTAATCAGGTCGGTTGCCAGGAACGGCAGGACGATTATCATGATTGCCGCAGCCATGGGGGCGTAAATGAACGCCATGGAGTGGTCATCGATGATGGTTTCTATCGCCAGCAAGAGAGCCATCGTGACGAGCAGTACGCCGACTGTGATGATCATCGTCGTTTCCTTCACTTTTCTGTGGGTTGGCGCGCGGTTATCTGCGCCGCTTGATGTCAAACCAAATCGCTTCGCCGACGAAGCGGAAACCGTGAAGAGCCACTACTCCGAGTGCGGCGAGACCAAGCACGGTCAGAGATGTTTGCCACCGGCCGAACAACACAGCGGTCAGAAGCAGCACGTACTGCCCCCATAGGCACCAGAGGAACATGTTCTCCATCCGCAGGACCCAGTCTTTGAAGATGAGCCGAACACCGAGTATCAGGAGGCATGCAACTGCTATACCGACAAAAATCGCTTTCGTGGTTGACAACTCAAATGACAACGCGAACATTGATGACTCCTTCCCGCAGATTGGTTGCGCGAGGGGCAGAAGAAGGGGTTTCCGACCCTCAGGGTTGCCATCGATGAGCCGAGCGCTGGAACGCTACGTTGCACTCCAGCGCCCGGCGCGATCGATAGAGCCATGTGTTTTGCTCCTCCACCCGAACTGCGTTGTGCAGTGTCAGTCGGGGATGGAGTCGGCGCGGGACTGGATCTTCTGGACGACTACGGCGCCGGCAGCGATGGCCGCGACGGCGACGATTCCGGCCATGATGACGTATTCGAGGGTGGACGGGCCGCGGTCCGAGCCCTTACCGCCTGCACGCTGCAGGAGGCTTCCTGCGAGTGCGGCGACGAACATCATCGTGAGTGTGAGGTAGGAGGTGATGGCGGCGCGGGTTGCGCGGCGGGTGGTGGTGATGGCTTTGGTGGTCATGGTGTGCTCCTTGTTGGTGTGCTGGATGTGTAGCAGTTGTCCTGGACTGGATGAGTCCGGTCGATGAGTCCTTCTTCGTTTTGCCTGTTCAGAGGGATTTCCTTTCGTGGGTTTGGTTAGCCGCTGATGACGGAAACCGCCGGGATCAGGAGTAGTGCCATGAACAGGCCGGCGAGGCCGGCAAGGGGCATGGCGAGCTTCTCCGTCGCCTCGACGGCGGCGGACTGTTCAGCGGAGGTTTGTGCGGAGCGCAGGCTGGCGGCTTTGGCTCGCAGTGAGGTGTAGACGCTGGCGCCTTTGTCACCGGTCATCGTCATGATGTCTGCGAGGTCGCCGAGTTCTGCGAGTCCGAGCTGCTGCGAGACGCGTGTGAGAGCACTCCAGGGCGCTTCGCCGGAGCGGCCCGCTTCGTAGAGTTCCTCGTCGAGTCGGAGGAACACCCAGCTGTCGCCGACTTGGGCGGCGATCTCGAGGGATTGCGTGGATCCGACTCCGCCTCGTCGGCATAGCGCGACGAGGTCGATGTAGGAGCTGAGAGCCTGTGCGAATTCGGCGCGAGCGGCAGCTGCGCGTCGACGGATGTCGATGTCGGGAATCATGAAGAGGAAGACGGCGGTCGCGAGTGAGAGGATCGCCGGCATCGACCATGCCAATCCCAGTCCGAACGCTGTCAGGACCAGGTTGAGTATCGGGAAGATCAGCAGGCCGAAGAACGCTGCGACAAGTTTTTCGCCAAGTACGTGCGCCGGATCTTTGTGCAGCAGTGAGAGGTCCGCTGTGGGGAGGGTGAGGAATCGGCTGTCTTGTAGGTAGGGGTGTACGCGCAGGCCGAGCCTGTTGGCGAGCCCGTCGACGAGTGATGTCCCTGCGGTGTTTGCCTTTTCCGGCGCGGGTCCGGACATTCTGGACATCACGTCGGTGAGGGCGGGTTGGGCTCGCAGGAAGTACAGGGCCACGAGGTAGATGCCGATTGTGCCGACGCTGGTGTAGACGATGATCGTCATGGTGATGCTCATCGCTGCGCTCCTACGAGGTCAGTGCGTTCGACGCGGTCGTTGGTTCCGATGAACCGCGGGTAGACCGGCGGCTTGGTGGCTTGTTTCATCCAGTACAGGTCCGCCGCGAAGAGCGTCAGCAGGATCAGTAGGACGATCTGCATTCCGCCTGAACGGTAGGGCTCCATGAAGTTTGTGAAGGCGAACGCTGCGGCGAGGACGGCGATGGTGATGATGGTGACCCATTTGGCTTGTGTTCGAGTCGATTTGCGGTCCGCTTCGATGCGGCGGCGGCGGGCGACGGTGTCGCCTACGTCTTCGGCGAGGCCTTCGAGGACGTTGGCCAGGCCGACACCACGCAGTTGCATGGCGAGAAGGAGGGCGCCGCAGATCTTGTCACCGACGCTGTCGTTGAGGTCGGATGCGAATCGTGTGACCGCTTCGGCGGGTGGGACATTGTTGCGGAGCCTGTTGATGAAGGCGGTGATCTCGTCTTTCAGCGTTTCTGGGATGGGGGTCGAGATGATGGTGTGTTCGATTCCGGAGCCGGCTCGCATGCTGCTCGACAAGTTGCGTGTCCATTCGTCCATCGAGGACAAGCGACTGATCTGGTGTTCGGCTTCCGGTCGACTCAGGAGGTAGGGCAGACCCACGAGAAGGGCGGGGACGAGGAAGAGCGTGAAGAGCCATCCGCTCAGGTAGTAGACGGTGGCGCCTGCGCCTATTCCGACGGCCAGGAGAAGTTGGGTGGTGCCCGATAGTTTTGCTCGTTCGCCCTTTCGGCGGCGCTGGCGAGTGGGGGCTGTGGGGTCGCGGCGGTCCCTCCACCCCACGACGAGGCAGCCGACTCCTGCGCAGAGCAGCAGGACGAGGAAGACGCCGATTTGTTGGTACATGATCATGCAGCTCCTTCGTCGTCGAACAGATCGCGTTCTTCGTCGAAACTCCGAAGAGTGCCGGGAGGGAGGTCCACTTTCTTGAATCCGCCGGCGAGGAGCTTGCGTAGCATCGGCTGCGGGATGCTGCCGAATACGCCTGTGCCGTCGGAGTATCCGCGGTAGATGTTGGAAAAGCTGGGTAGCTTGTCGGTGTCGCCAGGTTCGACGTAGACGACTTCGGAGACGTATCGGACTGCGGTTGTGGTGCCTTCGCGGCTGACCCTGACCTTCGTCGCCAGCTGAACGATCACGTCGACGTGTTCGGCGAGTTGCCGCTCGATGTATTCCGCTGACGCGTTCATCGGCGGCTCTTGGGCGAGGTTGGCGAGTCGGTCGATGACACCGCGTGCGGTGTAAGCGTGGGTGGTGAAAATTCCGCCATTGGCCGTTTGGAGGGCCTTGACCAGAGCGAGGATCTCGAGGCCTGCGATTTCACCGACTACGAGGAAGTCGAGTCCCTGGCGGACGAACTCGTAGAGAATTGCGCTCAGACTGAAGCCGCCGGCGAGTTGTCCGTCTGCGCCGCGTTCACCGCCGCCCATGATCATTTCTGCATCGACGATGAAGTCTCGACGGCCTGGGAGTTCGTCGAGGAAGAGTTCTCGTTCGGTTTCGGCGACTCCGATTCGTGTCTGGATGGGGAGTGCGTTGGCCAGGGCGCGGGCGAATGTCGTTTTGCCGTAGCCCATTCCGCCGCCGACTCCGGTCGATGCTCTTCCTCGGATGGCGCACCCGAGCATGTGTGCAAGTTCTGGGGGCATCATGAGGTGGTCGAGTGAGAGTTGTTCGAGGGTGATGTTGGTCAGGCGGTGGATGCGGATTGCGACAGAGGGCCGGATGGTGGTGTATCCGAGGACCGAAAGTCGGTGGTTGCCTTGCATGTTGAGCCGGAGGGAGGGATTGATCCTGGAGAAGGGCCTGCCGCCGTTGTCGGCTCTGGATGCGAGCAGACTCATCCATTCGAGGAGTTCGTCGCTGCTGTCGACGACGGAGTCTCTGGATTCGTAGTGTCCGTCGGGGTATTTGACGTACACGGCGTCGCCGTTGAGGTAGATATCTGTTATGTCGGGTTCTTCGACGAGGTCTTGCAGGGGTCCGAGGCGGAACTGTGCGTCGAAGATCGCCTTGATGAGGGCGTGTTCCTGGTTGAGATCGAAGGTTTCGCCTCCGGACCGGATCGTTTGTTGGACGTGGTTTTTCACCAGCCGGGTGATTGTTTCTCGCCCGTATTCGCGTTCTTCGTCTGCGGTGAAGGGAGCGACGATTTTCGTGTTCTTCGGATCGTTGAGCTCTCGGTCACGCTTGGTGCGGTGTTCGCGCAGCAGCTCGGCCGCTTCTCGCTGCAGGGTGCGGACGAGTTTTCGGTCGACTGGGATCTTCGGGGCCGCACTCCGCTGCGACTGTACGACCTCACCAGGGGCATTGTGCCGCGGCGCTGGCGGTAGGTCGTGAAGGTTGTTGGTGCGGAAGAAATCAGCGGTCTCTGCCGGCACCGGCACCACTGGTTCGGGGGCAGTCTGGGGCTGATCGGCGATTGGAAGCGTCGAGGAGAAGAACGGGAGATCGGTGATGTTCTTGTGCGTAGTCTGCGCTGTCTCGTCTGTCGTCATCGTCGGTCTCCTGTCATGGCGAGGCTGGACTTCCAGTCGGCCTGGTGGGTGGCCGCGAATTTTTCGATCTTCGGCCAGGTCGTTCGGTGCAGTGCACGCAGATACAGCGACCGACGGCGGCGCCACTTGGTCAACACCTCACCGTCGGAGAAAACCCGCGCGTCCTTCGAATCCGGGATGACCGCGATGACATCGAGTCCCGCGACCTTGGCTACTTCGTCTGCGTTGTACGGGGATTCGCCGATGAGGATCAGTCCGAGGCTTGCCGTGGACTGTGTAGCGGACAGTTGTTGACGCAATCCGTTGATCGACGCTCGCAGTGCTGCCAGTGCCGGACGAGTAGTGCGGGTGACGATGGCAATAGTCGTGGCATTGACGATCATTTCCACCGGTGAGCCGTGTTGTCCGATCCGGCCGGCGTCCACGATGACGTTGGCATCGTCGACCCCGAGTCCTGCGAGGTGGATTCCGAGTGGGCTCCAGACGGCGCGCATTGCGTCGACTTGAGCGGAATGTAGAAGGCCGGGGAGAACCGAGACCGTGGTGTCGGGGAAGGTGATCACCTCGGCGGCCAGCGCTGATTTGAGGCGTCCGTGACGGTTGGCGTCGACGAGGTTGATCAACGATTTGTCGTGGTAGCGGCCTCCGAGCAGGTATCCGGCGAGCACCGGCGAGGAGCCGATGGGGTCAGCTTCAACCAAGAGCGTGTTGCTACTCGGTGAATTCAAGGCCAGAGCTAATGCTGTCGTGGAGACCCCTGGCGCCCCGGATGCAGAGATGAGTGCGAGATACATCGATAGTCACCGCACTCGGTTGTCGAGGACGATGGACACGCGCTTCGTCGCGGCACGCGCCGCGACCCAATTCGCTTCAGCTTCCGGGACCAGCAGATTGAGAGTGGTTTCGCCCGCTTCCGCGATAACGGTCATCGAGTAGACCTGCGCCTTCGTGTTGACGGGTCCTGTGACGGGCGGATCGTCGCCCTCGCGGGGTGTGTCTACGACGCGGATCATGTCTCCGGGGACAATCGCTTCCGACGGTAGGTGTGGGTATCCCACGGTGATGCCGACCATCGTCAGGCCTTCCCCGGGTACTACCTGGTCGGTGACAGCTGCAGGCATCAATACGGATCCGGCCGGCAGACGCGTGCCGGCGCTCATGCCGATGACACGGCCGCGTTCACCTGCTGAGAGCGCACCCAGGTCCGCGTCGACGTTGACGGTCTTCACCGTGAGGTCCTTCGACTCGATGACTTGACCCTGTTGGACGTCGCGGGCGAGCACGAGGACATCCGTGGTGGCGCGCATAGCACTCACAGCGGCGAGCATCCCGATCACAGCGACGACGACAAGGGCAATGCCCACGGCCAAGTAGATCGGGCGTCGACGAACACGCGCACGGGTAGTCAGATCAGGTGGGCCATCCGGGTCTGCGCCGTTATGTGCTGGTGGTTTGTCACCGGACGAGCGGATGGAATCGATCTTTTTGGTCAGTAGGGATGCCATGTGTGGTGGTCCTTCACAGTGGACGAGTGGACGAGGTGGGCAGGTCGTACGGGGACAGTAGGACGGGACCTGGACTGGCTGGCGTCAACTGCGCTGCGGAACGGTTTGCTGCGGCTTTTCGGTGGCCGTAGGTTCGCCACAATTATTGTCAATCTTGGTGACAAATCTAAAAGCCAATCTGGGTGGCATATTAGAAGGGTTGCGGCATGGTGTCTAGCGATGGACGGACCAACCCGATGAGCCGCAACGTCCTGCGCGGCTTCGATAAAAAAGCATTCGCAGTTGCTCGCAAGGCAGCTGGCATGTCTCGTGGCGATCTCGCCCGCCTGGCTGACACGACGGCCGCGACCATCCACAATTGGGAGATCGGAGCCACGTCTCCTCAGATCGATTTCCTGGCCAGGGCTGCGAAAGTGTTGAACATCGAGATCGGCGATGTCGTCGTCACGGATCCTGAGCAGCGTTATCTGAGCGACTATCGGTGCTTGGTCGGACTTACCCAACCCCAGCTCGGCAAAGTGTGCGGGCTGACGACCACGACGATCACGCGCATCGAACGCGGTGAGATCGCCCTCACCGACAAAATCGCGGCCGCATTGACCGCAGCGTTGGGGATTTCTGAGGCGCAGGTGAAACGCGCGTATCTGAAGGCCAAGCATCGCCCGCCTGGAACGCCTGCCTGAGTCTCGCCGTACACGTGGCATGGCTATCCCCCTCTGGAGCAAACTCCGAGGTTCTCCCCGCCCCGGTGCCAGCTCGTTCTCCCTGCTGTTTCACTCTCCTGCCTGCCACGCAGCTGAGAGTCTTCTGTGAAACAGGACAGCAGGTTTGTGTGGCCGATACGAGGGTTGCCGGTACCACTAAAGAGTGTTACCTGCGAGTATTGACTTTTCGCCGCACGTTACTGATGAGTATTTGTCCCGTTACAGATGCCCGCGAAAGGTCATGCATGGACAACGTCCGCCCGCCCAACCTGGGCGATTACCTTCGCGCGTTGCGCACCAGATCCACGCCGCAGCAGCCGGGCGGTCTGACCAGGACTGAATTTGCCGCGAAACTGTACTGGAGCGTGAGCCATATCACGCAGGTCGAACGTAACGAATCTGCGCATCCTTCGGTCAAATTCCTCGAAGACGTTTCCCGAGTACTCAGCCTCGATCCGGCCCAGCGCCGACACCTGTACAACCTTGCTCGCCGCACTCAAACCGAACGGGAAACATCGACCACCCCGTGGACGATCGACCAGTACCGATCACTCGTCACACCCGAGATGCGCACGGTGATCACAGCGCTCAATCCACATTTGGTGGCCTACCTGGACGAGCGATGGAATGTCATCGAATGCAACGCTGCCTACGATCGCGCCTTTCCAGGACTTCTCGACGACGGCAATGTTTTGCGCTGGCTCTTCTCCACACCACAGTCCAAGCACGTCATGGCGGAGTGGGAAGCCGAGACAGCCTTGACGGTGAACTGGTTCCGCGCGTTGATGGGACGCTATTACAACCCTGAATGGGCAATCGAAACCCTGCAAGAACTGAGCCAGTTCCCCGCCTTTCGGCGCCTGTGGGACAAAGAGGACGTCCGATTCGGCCGGCATCAGCCATTCATGCACCTGCGCGATGCCGACACCGGCGAGGAATACCGCGTTCACGTCCAAGTACACACGGAAATGCGCGGCGACTACCCCGTCCAGATGTACTTAGGGGTACGAATCCCAGGAACGCAATAGCTGCTCGAACCTCTACAGCCAGCCGGTTTCGACCATCGTCACGAAAGCTGCGATGGTCTCGTTCACGGGCTGCGGGTGAGTCCAATTGGCCGCGTGACCTGCGCCGGGAATGGTGAGGACTGGAACTGCGAGCGGCAAATGGTCGTACAACTGTTTCGCTTTGGCCGCAGGCGCGGACATGTCGTGTTCACCGCGGACAATCAAGGCCGGCACCGCGATGGCACTCAGCCGGTCGACGACATCGTCGCGTTCGATCAAGCACTCCGCGGCCGGCCGAATCGCTCGACGATCGCTCGACGTCCACTTCTCGATCCACGGCGCCCACGACTCTCGTGAGTCTCCACCGATCAATTGCGGCGCCAGAGCTTCGACAAGCGGTTCGATCGGCGCATCGCTGCACCACTGATCGAACATGGCCCTGTATCCAGCCTTTTCGTCATCGGTGCAGGCAGATGCTTCGGTATCGAGCAGCAGCAGCGCTTGGACTCTCTCCGGAGCAAGCAAAGCAGTCCGCAGCGCGGTGTAGCCGCCCTGCGACATTCCGCCGACGATTGCTGTCTCGACTCCGAGGTCGTCGAGGACCGCGAGGGAGTCGCGAGCCAAATCCCAGTACGTGAATGCGGCACCGGGATCGGTTGTACGGCCGTGCCTGCGAGAGTCCCAGGCCACCACCCTGACCTTGCCTGCGAGGGCATCGATCTGCGGGGCGAACATCGACGAATCCATGAAGAATCCATGACCGAGCAGCAGAACGGGACCCGCTCCCCCACTGTCGGTGTAATAAATATCGGCGTCGGGCGTTCTCACGTTCGGCACGAACCTGATACTAGGGGTGACGCATTCCTTCGCCACCAGTGGCCGAGGGCGAGGACGCTGAGCGAACTGAAAGGGACACGCCCGCCTCATGCGACCGGCCCGGTGCGGCGTCCCGATGGGGAACCCGACCAGCGAGAGACGGGCTGTACCTTGAATGACCTCGTGCACCACGGGTGCGGGGCGGCTGTTTAGAAGAGATAGGGAAGCAGGAACGACGCCACGATCAGGAAGGCTCCGAGGACGACGAGAGCCGTGAGATTGCGTCTCATGCCCGCAGCCTTATCTTCGTAATACCACTTCTGGGCTAAAGCGTCGCGGCGCTCGTATTCCTCGAGTAAGTAGGAATCGCGATCGCTTGAAGGGCCTCCGCCGCTGAGAATGCGCACCAAATCGTAGCGATCGGGGCCGACGAAGCCGAGATCTTGGACTTCCCTGTCGTGGAACGATGCTGACGAGTCCGAATGTGCCATTTCAATACCTGACGCTTCCTGGTGTTCCGCAAGGCGGATTGTGACCGCGGATTCGATCCTGCTCATGTGCGAACGTGGATACGACAGTTCCTTGAGTTCCTGATGCGTACCCTAGAAATACGTTGCATTGGAACGTCTTTCGTAGGTGATGCAGTTCGGCTAGTCCGGGTTGCCGGGCAGTCCTTCAAACACGTCCGCTACCCGTGTTTGCAAATTCGGGGAGCTGACGTCAATCGACTGGATTTGGGCGCCGCCGATGAACGTCGCGCACACCTGATCGGACAATCGGTGGCTTGCGCCGCCGGCCCTTATCTCGCCAGCCTCGATGGAGCGGACAACCAATTCATCAATACTGTTACGCCACTTCCGGTATGCGCTCTTCCCCTCAGCGAGGGAGGGTTCTACAGTGAGAAGCAACCCAGCACGCAGACCAGGGTCGGCATCGATGCGGTGCGCCACCTCGCTGCAGAACCGCACCAACTGGCGGCAGGGGGAACCATCGCCAGGTTCTCCGAGAGCCGCATACTCCTCATCCACCATAGCGGACCATCGTTCGATAACCTGTTGTGCCAGTTCTTCTTTGGAGGGAAAGTGAAAGTATAGTGCACCTTTGGTGACGTTCCCGTTTTCAATGATGGCGTTGATGCTTGCCGCGGCGAATCCGCAAGCATCGAATTGGCGGGCAGCAGCGTCGACGATTTTCTCGCGAGTAATCTCCGACCGTTTTTGCCGTAGCTTTCCTTTGCCCGCGCGCCCGACGTCGGACGGGCTGGGCGAATGAATATGACCTGGACTCAACGGCTCTGATTGGACGATGGTTTCACGCATTCCCTCTCACTTTCAGCAGTGGCTTCTCGCTGCATCCTGCAGAAACAACGGAGGCGTTGGCAATCTGCCTATTGTCAGCATTGGTGCACGATTGTGCCGATCGGAGGCCCGCCTGAGCTGACTCTGTCCTCGTAACCCATTCTCCGATTGCAGTCAAAATCCAACTTTTGGACACCTCGCGGTCGACGTCCACTGCCGATGTCAGTGCCTCGAATGCCAGCGTGACGGCGACAGAGAAATCGGGGTGCGAAGTGTCCGTCGCTTCCAGCGCGATGTCGTTGACGGCAGAAAGTGCGAGGTGCAGCGCGTCCGCTGAGACCACCGCCGGGTCTTCTACCAGCACTGCAGTGGATTGGTATGCCGATATCCAACCCTGGGGGTCTAACGGATGCTGAGCGGAGGCGCGGCACATGCGGGCAACCTGCTCCAGTTCGGAGATGATCTGCTCGGTCAGGATCGGGCCGAGTCTGCCGGTCAGCCCCCACTGCGAGTCGAGGAGGTCCGCGAACCATTGCCAGCGCATCGATTCCGGTGCGTCATCGAGAGCGAGCTCGACTGTTCCGGCAGCAAGACACATCACGGCGTCGCCGGGTGTCATGGTGTTGAGTGCGGAGGCGAATGTCGTGTTCATGAGCAAGGTCCCGTCTGGGCTCTCAGGTCGAGACCGGAGATACCTGTATATGTAAGGAACGATCTATTCGTAATGCACTGTCCTGGCATGCTTTTCAGTTTTCAACGGAAATATTGCCGAGAATCGCTTCAGCCGCTATCAGCGATGTCGATCGGGCGCACGTATCCCTGCGGTTGATTCCCTCCGTCCGCCTTTCGCTGCGGCGGACCGCCAGCGTGGCCGTGAACGAATTCCTTCGTGCCGGTCCCTGAAAGGGGTCGACCGCGCAGCCGCGATGCCTGTGCGGGCGAAGGCGACAGCGACTGCGAGCACTGCTTTGCATCGTTGAAATGTTGATCAACTCCGAACAATCGACCAGTAATATTGGGGCGCAACATGTCTCGAGTGGGTTGATGGCGAATGATTCGACCACCAGTTCCTACTCCGGGGCGCCGCTTACTCAGAGTGCGCGGCAGATGGCACGCAGGCCGGATCGGTGTCGCTCCATTCTTATGCCCTGACAGAGAATCAGGCAACAGAACTCGGCCGTTCCTCACGTCGAGCACGACCGTCGCGCGAGCGCTCGATGTCGCCTCTTCCGGCGATTCTTCGTCGAGCAAGATCGGCTCCAGCTGCTGGCCCGAGTGGGCCTCGACAGGAGGCAGTTCGTCAGATTCGTCACGAACAGCGAGGACTTCAGCGGTCGTTTCCTGCGGGCCACTCTCTTCTGTCGATGAATCGCTGTCGGCAGCTGCATCGCGCGCCAGTGCGCGCCGGTAGCGGCTCAATTCGGTGACTGCCGAGTCATATTTGATGGAAAGCGTTGCAGCGAGCTCGGCAGGAGACCAACCTTTCTCGAACGCAATGCGCACGATCTCGCGTCGCTCGCAGAAGCGCAGTGGCATCTGTTCTCCACCGAGCCGGCGAATCACGACTGCCTCGTCAACGGGAACAGCTCCCGCTCCCTGGCGTGGTTGAACTCGTTCCTGACTCCGTGCCTTGGGGTTGTCGATTTCGTCGTCATCCCATCCGAGTGGCGGTACGACGCCGGCGGCGCGGGATTGTTCACGAATTTCGGCGTCCGGGCCCGGGCGCATGGACAGCTCGTCGTAGATGCTGTCGATCGCCTTCCATAGGCCACTTGGGATGAGGCTCTTGGTCGGCATCCCGGTGACGACGTTGATGTCGACGCCGAGACGCGCTGCCAAGAGTTCGTCTCCATAGCCCATTGCATTGAGTGCGCGTAGGCGCCGGTGCGCTCCCACTGCGGGGGTGAGATCGCGGCCGCGGCTGGGGTGGAAGGTGATGGAAAGTACGGCGTCGACGACACGTTGGGGTGCTGACGTCGTGGACGTCTTGCGCAACGCCCGGATGGTTGCGATGGGCAGTGTTGCGAGTTGAGCGATCAGCTCGGTTGTCATTCCCGCGCACATCAGAGCATTGAGGTGGTAGCGAACGTTTGCGAGGTCGACTGATGTATCGACGTGACGGGCAGGTGTCCAAGCCTGCCCGTCACGTCCCCCTGAACCCGATTGTCGCGATGTCTGGAACCACCCGTCGTCGCGACTGGGTGTAGTAGACCGGGCGGGGATTCCGGCTGTTTTCAGTCTAGCTACCGACGCTTGGCGTGCAGGGGAGCGGCAGTCGCGTCGGCTGCTGGGAATTTCGGACGTGCGCTGTGGTGCGGCGGTGCTGGTGGTCATCGAAGACTCTTTTCCGTCTGGCGGCTGGTCAGACCGCTGGTTCGTGGGAACCGTGGTGCGCTTCGGAAATTCGCTGGTAGCACGCGAGCAATCAGGCAATGTTCGTTTATCTTGCCACAGTATGCCCGCATGCTGTGACGGTATGCAACTATGCTGATTCCATGACGACCGTGACGCGACGAATTCTCAAAGGTTTCGACCCAGCCGCGTTGATCCGAGCAAGGACGCTCCGCAAGCTCACCCGGAGCGATCTCGCGCGGATTGCATCGGTCAGCCTCAGCGCACTCGGCAACTGGGAAGCCGGGCGAGGAACACCGCAGGTCGACACTCTCGCTCGCGTCGCCGCAGCACTGGAAGTGCCCATGGAAACCCTGATCCCCATCCCCGAGAAAGATCGGACGCTTGCCGACCTTCGGAACATCGCGGGAATCACGCAGCCTCAACTGGGCAAAGCCACCGGTATCAGCACCACAGCAATCGGCGCTCTGGAGCGTGCCGAAGTGCGTCTGGCCGCCCTCGAACCGACGCGTATCGATGCACTGATTCAGTCGCTGAACACCACAAGAGCGGGATTTGAACGTGCGTATGCAAATGCGAAGAACAGACCGCCAGGAACCCCGGCGTAGTGCCGCACACGCTTCGAAAATTACTTCGAAGGTCGCCACTCTTACCGAAATATTGTGCCGCATTTGCTATTTCACCTGATCGCCCATTCGCAGCCGCTGCTGCCGTCGACGATCCACTGCCTGGCGTAGTCCGCTGATCGCCAGAGCGATCGCTACCGCAAGGACTGCGACAACGACGATGAGCCGGCGAATATCGAGGCCAGCACCTTCCGCGCCTGGAAGGGCCAGCAAGGGCGATTCCGATGCGGCGATGATCATGTTGTGTTCGAGGAGCCAGGCTGTGGCCCTGGCCGACATGGAAGGAAGGGCTCCGACGACGACACCGAAGATCAGTGGGGCTGCCATCAGCAGGGACATTTGATCCGCGTCAGAGAGTCCTGCTGAGTTCGCCGTATTCGGGGTGGTCCGCTGGGGTTCTGACTGACTGTCGAACATGACCGATCTCCTCGTGTCGCCGGAATTGGGCTTCTACGAGTAGGAAGATCCGGTGGAGGCGTCCTGTGTGACACGCGTGGGCAAACTATTTTCGGAACCTGGGTGTCGCACGTGACGGACGCGAGGCGTCGATACGTCCTGCCGCGTTTTTTGCGTTCGACTATCGGCCACACGTGCAGCAACTGTCACCAAAACTCAATGATAGGTCGTCAAAAATTACACTTAGAGCGATATTATTGATGCATGAAAGGTGATGATCGGCTCCTGGCACTGGCAGACCTCGCCCAAGAACAGTGGGGCATGTTCACCTCAGCCCAAGCCGCCGAGTCCGGCGTAAGTGCGCAACACCTCAAGCGGCTGGCAGACCGATTCATCCTCACCCGCATCAGGCATGGCGTGTACCGGCTGACAGGGACGCCGATTCACCTCACCGATCACGTACGCGCCCAATGGCTTGCACTCGACCCGACACGCTCGGCAGCAGAGCGCATCAACAGTGCCGATCCCCGCGGGGTCGCCTCTCATCGAACGGCCGCCGACTTGAGAGAACTCGGTGACATCGATGCCGACATTGCAGAATTCACCGTCCCGCGGCGGCGCAATACACGCAGCGACGGAGTCCGTTTCCACGTCGCCGCGCTGGACCCTACGGACTGGTCCCTACTCGACGGCCTGCCGGTCACGACGACAGCAAGGACGATCGTTGACCTCGCTTCCTCTCGCACAGACGGTGGACACCTCGCGGGAGTGGTGTGGGATGCACTGCGCACCGACCAGGTCTCGCGAGAACAACTGGAGTCCGAACTGCGCCCATTCGCGCACCTCTACGGCGCCCCCCTCGGCGACGGAGCGGGGTTCGTCGCCGCCCTCATCGACGACGTCGCCGCCTCGAACCTGATGGCCATACCGACCGAGGCACTGCAAGAGAAAGCCGCCACCACCGGCGAGGACGCGCACAGGCACGGTGTCCTGAATATTCTGCGTGATCCTGCTCTACCTGCCGCGATTCGTGCACTACGGAAACAAGGAATTCTATAGTGTCACAACATTATTAGACGTCAAAAGCACTTCATAGCGCGGCGCTGTCAGACCGTCGACATTGCTGCGGCACGTGGCGCGAGGAGGTTACTCGAGGAGGTCTGCCACGTGTCGCCCGTCCGTCCCACCGACGAGTTTGAGATTCAGACCTGCGCGCGACGCCAAGGATAATGCGCCGATGCCGTCGGTCAGAGCGGCGTGGGTGATGCGGTCGAGCCCCGCTCCGACAAGTGGGGCGGCCGTCCGCAATGTTGCTTGCAGTGCAACAGAGTTAGTCGAACCGCCGTGCATCAGCAGGTTTCTCTGTCGATAGAGGCGCCGCATCGCGGTGGTGATGTGTTTGGAGACGTCGTTGAGGGTGCGGCGAGGATCTTTCACGACCTGGTTCATGCGTTCCTGGGCGGCGATATCCGTCGGCCGTGTCAATGCCAGCGACCGACCAGATTTGAGGGATTCCGCTACCAATAGAGCCCTCTCCCGATTGGAGGCGGCAGAGGCAAGTGCCAGCGCAAGCCGGTCCGGTTCTTCCGGGTCATGGCGGTGAGCCAAGGAGGTCAATTCACCACGAGGCCATGAACATGCCACCAATGCGGCCATACGATCGGCAGCGACGGAGCCCCGGTCTCGGGTGTCGTCACCGTCGGCGGATGAGATCAGCAAGGCCTCGATGGCCGCCCATCCCCCGGAGATGGCAGGGCCGGGGGATCCGAAGTTCAGCGATGCGGCAAGTTCGAGTGCGTCGTCGAGAGCTGTCGGCTCAGCAACGTCGTATACCCGACGCTCGGCCTGTAGGGACAGCACGAACGCCCCACGCCCGTGTTCGCGGCGCAGTTCGATCTTTTCAGTGTCCGTGCCGCTGCTGACCCAGACTGTGCCCAGCGGCAGCGGGATCTTGTGGCCGCGGGTCCGTTTGCGGGTGTAGCCGCTACGCGCAATCAGCCGATCGACGGTCTCGGCGACAGCGTCGGCTGCGCCGAAGGTGTCTCGGGTCTCCACTGTGTAGAGGAAGCCTCCGCACGTGAGGATGCCTCCTGGAGACTTCGTCTTGTCCTGAATCCACTCGTTCACCTGCCCAGCGGTGCGCCACTGCGGCAGATCCTGCGCCAACTCCATCTTGGGCAGCGCGATGAATGGGACCATTACCTCGAACGAGTGGGCACTGCCGTGGGCCAACGCTCCCGCAGAATCGAGCAACTCGGCCAGGGAATGACCGCCGTACACATGCCCGGAGACCCAACGATGCAGAAAACCCATGCTGTATCCGCAGTCGAGGAGATGCGAGGCAACGGCCCGGGCTAACCGCTCTGGCGAGGGCCGCGAGGATCCCTGCACCGCCACAGCCCAACGCGCGATGTAACCGTCCTGCACCAGATCCGTCAGCTGAGCCAGTGTTCGGTGATGGCGGCTTCCGTGCGGAACTCCGGATCGGAGAGTGGCTCGCAACTGCGTGCGCAGTTCCTTCTCGCCGACGCCCCGATCGCGGCCGGCGAGACGTTCGATATCGTCTGCCAGCCAGGAAACCGCGCTCGTCGAAAGCACGTTCCGCTCGCGCCAACGAGACGCTTCGTCGAGTTCGCGCAATGCCAGAACCGTTCCGGTATCCCAGAGTCGGCGCTGCCAAGGCGAGGTGTCGGAAAAGAAGTCCAACAACCGCACGAAGATGTGCGCGGAATACGGATCAGCGTCCGCACCCTGCGATGCGGCGATGATATGCACGGTGACTGGATCGAGAGGTTTGCTCACCGGAATATCTTCACGTAAACTTCGAGACAAGCGAAACGCTGCAATCTTGAGCAGGGGAATAGTCCTTCGGGACTATTCCCCGCTTTTTCGTTCTCAGCATAGAACATATGTTCGAGGTTAGTTCTGTGTGTGGCAGCGGTTAGGTCACGAGTGCTGAACCAATAGCGAAGGTCCGGTCGGCCAGTTCTTGCCCGTAGACGGTTGCGATGTTGGCCGCGACCGGGGCCCACGCAGTGCGGAACCATTCCAAGCCGCGTTTGAGGCCTTTCGACATCACGGTATCGAGGTCATCGAGAACGTCCTCGACATCGCTGGGGTCGATGTTCGGATGTGCTGGGGCGGAGGCGATGTCGCTGCGAAGCGTGCGCACTAGCTCCACGGCTTCCTCGATGGTGACGCCTTCGGTGTTGTTGACGGTGACGGTGTGGTTTTGCCCGCCGACGACTTGGCTGCTGATGGTTCCGTAGTTCTCGGCCGAGTAGTTCGTGACGTGGTTCGAGACGGGCACCGGCATCGCAGCATCCTCGATCGGGAAGGAACTGCGTAAGGCTCGGTGGCCTTTCGGGGTGAGTTCGGCATAGGTGAATTCGTTATTGGCGTTGCGCTGTCCCGTGATCAGCCTGCGGTCCGCAAGGTCATCGAGAGCCAATCCGACTTCCTGATGAGTGAGAGCGCCGGTGAAGTCTTCACCGTCCGGCCCGCCGACGATGCCAGTGAAGTGTCCGGTGCGCGCGATCGAGGACAGGACCTGGCGGCGTGCGAATTCCTCGCGGTACGACTCAACAGTGTTGCGGGCCCGCATCTTACCGACAGTGGTGAGATGAAAATCGTAGCTGCCGTCGAGGGTGTAGGTGTCTTCGACCAATTCAAGATTTTCGAGTTCGTCGTACACGAAGCGGGCATCGTCATATGGGCAGACCTGTACTGGAAGGGCAACGGCTGGATCGTTGTCGGCCAACCAGCGCAATGCGCGCATAGCGCGAAAGGAGATGCTCACGTTGTGCTCCGTCGTGATCGCGTCGTGCCTGAGTTGGCGCGACGATTCGACACTATCGGCCGCATGTGACATGCATGCTGGAGCAGACGACAGAGGGCTCCGCGTGCACGGACGCCGTTGGCAGTCACAGACACTTTCCGCGATAACGACGACACCGAGAAAGCCGCACGGCCGTCGCGACCGCCCCTACATCCCAATTTCGTCGTCCCACCTGGGTGCGGCTCGATTGCGCACAGGCTGTTTACACGTTGTCTTACGGCTTCCGGTAAGCGAGAACGCGGGAATTCCGAGCGCAGTTAGTACTTGTCGAATACCAAGACCAAGTCGAGGTGGTGCGGTCACCGCTTAACAACGCAACCGCACCGCACCGCATCGCAGGGCAGGGCAGAGCCAAGCCCGCGCCCGCATCAATGCCAGCCGTTCGGCTGCACGGCAGTGGGTGCCGGCCGAGCTCGACAGAGGTCACGCCAGCTCAGGTACCTGAACAGGCTTGCGAATCGAGACGTACGAACTGTCCGGAATCGCAAGATCGCCCATCTCGTCGGTGTCGCTGCGCCAGGTCAACGAGAGCAACGAGTCTTCGATGATGTCGGGCTCGGGTTCGGTGTCGACAACGACCCACTCGTCGGTGTCCTCCATCAACATCAGATCTCCCAGTGCCACGTCAGAGGCGCGAACATCCTGGACCGGTCCGTATTGGTCCTCGTGTTCGTTTCCGCTGCCGAATGCATAGTCCGGTTCCTCGCGTGGAGCCGTATCGTCGACTGCTGCCTTGACGACGGTGAGTCTGGTTCGGGCCTGTTCGACGTTCGACGGTTCTGGTCGGGATTCGGGATCGGAGAGTTTGTCGAGAAACGCCGCCGCATCGGCGGCATCGTTTGTCGCGAACGCCGGCCGGCGGTAGGTGTCGAGGTCGACGAAGTCCGCCATCGCTTGTCGCTTCTTCGGAGTTTCGGACGCCCCCAACAGACCCAACAATGCGGTCGGCGATGCGAGCCGGGGATCGGTCTCGCCATTCATCCGTGCTCGTGTGAGTACCGGGTCGAGGTCAGGCCTGTCACTGGCAAGGACCCAGTCAGCGGCGACGTAGTCGAAATAGGTCAGGGGTGCGGGTTCTGACGTTTCGTCGGAGTCGTCGATGTCTGCCAGAGATTCCGGCGGCACGATGAGCAACCGCGGGTGTCTGGTCACCGCTGGCCGAAGTCTGTCGAGGAGTTCAGCGTCGGGAGTGCCGTCTCGCGTCTTCCGCGGGTCCGGCACGCGGTAGCACTGAATTTCGAGCGCCTGATAGGTGTCCGTGACAGTGGTACCGCGTCCTCGGCACTTGCGCGGAACGCTCGTGCCGATCGACGGCGACTGCCACATCATGACGGCAGCTTGAGGTGAGAGCCGCCCCATGGAGATGCGCATCGCGAAGTTGTCACGCATATCGCCCTTGAAATAGATCGCATCGGGGCGCTGTGTGCCGAAGACCAGATGCACTCGCGACGTACGAGCCTTGCGCGCCATCGATGCCAGCATGTTGAGTACCGGTGGTTCCCTCGGTCCGCCTTTTGGTTTGACCGAGAAGTACCAATCTTCGACATTGCCGCGGAATTCCGCCCACTCGTCGAGGAACACCAGGACCGGTTCGAAGTCCGTTTCCGTTGCCTCGCCCATTTTGATCTTGTCGTAGCGGAACTCCATCAAGTCGCGTGCCCGGTGCACCATCGCAACTTGCTGTTCGATGGACGTGGCGACCACTTGAACATTGGGCCAGTCCTGGAAGCCGAGGAATTCGACGTATTTTCCATCGAGCACCCAGATCGGCCATCCGCGGCGCGAGAAGTTGACCAACAGGTTGTGTGCCGTCACTGTCTTGCCGCTACCGGGAGGTCCGACCAGCATCAGATTCGGATCGATCGCGGGGCGCCACACCACTTCGTTGCCATCTTCGTCGACACCGTATGGGATCTCGACGGAGTCGTAGTTGGCCAACAAATCGACTTCCGGGTCGATGTCCGGGGCGGGCAACCAAATGCTGTCGGGGAACGCGGTGCGTTGCTCGAACGTGACCTCGTCCGTGTGATGGTTCCACTTTGCTCGCCAGCGTCCGGGGAACATCGCATTGATCGCGCGTTCGACACGAGTTCGATAGCCGTCCGAGACGAGCTTCGATCCGATTTCGTGCCGCACCTTCATGGAGGTGACTTCACCTGTCTTGGCATCGACATCGATCGCGGTGACCGTTGCGGTCGGTCCCAGCAGTTGCCCGACGTAGCGTTTTGCACGCGCCACCGCTTCACTGTCGGAGGGCTCTCGTTCCGGTTCCGCCGCGGGTGTGAAGATCAATCGCCGACGGTTGCGGTCGTGTTCTGCGAGGGCGAAGAATCCCCACCCTTGGTCTTCGAAAACCTCGCAGATGTCGTCGACCCATGTGTCGTCGTTGAGCGGTTGCGCCGACTGGTAATAGACAGTGAGTTTTCCCGGCACGCCCGGTGTCCCTCCGCTCCACTTCGATACCGACAACACCGCCCGCGTCGCTTCAGGGAGTCCCATGACAGGGCAGAGCCGTTCGACAACTTCGTCGACGTCGACATCTCGGAGTTGTTTTCTCTTCCCCACAACTCCGGTGTAGACCGCGCCTATCGACAGACCTGCGGCCGCCGGAATGGACAAGGCGGCATACCCGAACAGCGGGGCTGCGGCGCCGACACCCACTGCTGCGCTTCCGAGGCAGAAGCTGTCGCGAACCCAGTTATGCGACCGTGCCGGCAGCGAACTAATGCGTGGGGAACGAGCGAATCGGGCGGGGGCCTTTTCCTGCGCGGGACTCGTCATCGCCGACCCCCGATCACCTGGCGGCGATCGATTCCGGTCTGCATCTGCATGGCGCTCCTCCTGTGGTCGGTCAACCGCGCGCTCGCGCAGCTGCCTCGGATGGTCCTTCTACTCATAGGAAGATCCCGCCGACCGGACCTGAGTGACATCGCGGCGAAAAATCTTCAGAGAAAAATGTCTCTGGACTTTCACTCATGCCAGACCTTCTACCGACGCATCCGGCAGTGCCTTGTATCCGATGCATTACTGAGTGACAGGTTCATGGGAGCCATCCCATCGCCCTCCCACTGCAACTTCCCTTCGCGGAGCCCGCACAACAACTGGCGCTCACTCCAATCGCGAAATAACACCGTCACCCCTTGACACGTGGGTTACGCTCCGAACAGCGCAACGAAGTGAGCATGGATCGGAGCGACCCTCCGCGTAGGGGATAAATTCCCTCCCCGGCAACTAGATCAAATTCGCGCTGTTCAGCTGGTTACGGCCTTGGAAACGAGGGCCCGAACCGGCCCTTGTCTCCTCGTCGCACCCAGGCAGACAACCGCAAAAGTGTCTTCTCCCGATCGCCACCCACGCCCCTCCCATGAGGGAATCAACGTCGCGAGCCTGTCCCTGTCCGGCGTCTGCGATATGTTCGGTGTCGAGTCGTTTCGCGTGACTCCCACCCATGTTCGAGCAGGCGCCCGCATCGTCGTTTCGGCACAAAGTTGGGGAAGGTCCTCCGGATCCGCGGATGCTTTTCGACACTGACCCCTTGATGGGTACATGCGGGGCACCCGTCAACGCGCCCAGTGATCGGAGCACACTCATGGTCTCGAATTCGGCTCGTAAGAAAGCTGCCCGAGAACACCAGCTACTGCACGGCGGGACTTATGCATCGGCGCTCGCTGCAGTGAAGCAGATCGAAGTCTCAGTCCCAAGTCTGTCCTCGTGGACCCTGTCTCGAATGATCGACGACGGAGTACTCGGCGACGGCACCGCAGCATTTCTAGAGCATTGCGTTGCCGTGGGCCGAGTTGTCGTCATCGCCGGACCGATCGGCAGCGGGCGCAATGCCCTGTTGAACGCCTTGGCCAGAGGTATCCGTGAGGATGCACGAGTCGGCATCGTGGCTCGCGGAGGCTGGAAAGGACTCGACGAACTCGTTCCCCGCTTAGGCAATGCTGTCGTTGCCTAAGCTCCCTCAGGGCTCGCTCAATCACTGGATTGGGAGTTCTCGCTGAGTCGGCAACAACTCGAGTACCTGGTCGTGGACGAGATCATCGAGCCTGGTGATGGACATTTCTTTACTCGGTTCGTCTCCGAAAATGTGTGCGGGGCGCTGGCGACGATTCAGGGGCAGACTGCCGACGAGGCCTTATCGCGGATGGCCGCGAACTTCGCGGCACTACCAGTCACAGAGACCACTCGTGTGCGTGCCGACGGAATCGAGGACATCGAAAAGTTCATTCACGAGGTCGTCAACGTCGTCGTTGTCATGAAGCCGGGCGGAGTGCGGGCAGTTCCCACAGTTTCCGAAGTCGCTGCGGTCTCCAGTGGACGAGGGCGCAACGGTCCGACATCGACGGCTCTGCTGACCGAGTCCGATCACACGAGCGACGCAGTGAATGAAGCCGCCAACCTTCTCGGTCCAGCGCGTCGACCTTTTTGGAGGCCAACCAAGGATTGGCGATTCATGAAGAGGTGTCAGTGATCCGAATTCGATCGATGCGCGTTGTTGCCAAGCGGTCGTTCTTGCTGCTCAACGCCAGGTTCCTGCAAAGGGGATGTTGGGTCCGCGATTGTCGTGAGCGCACCTCGCCGGGACTGTGGCAATAACACCGGACGAGCGTCGTTGAGGTGTTTCGACTCCGAATCGGGCCGAATTTCTCGTGTGGCCACTCATCTGCCACGGCGCAGGCTTGTGCTGTGGCAGATGAGTCGACCACTCCTGGCTCATCGGACGGCTACGGCGCTCACACGCCAGACATCGAGTTTGATGGCACTCATGTAGACGGCGAAGGTGTTTTTGCTCAGTTCTTTTCCATCCGGTCCGGTGGCAGTCTGCGTCACTGCTAGAACGCGGGAAACTTTTTCGGGTTGATCAGCAGGGTGTTCGTCGCCGGCGATACTCGCTGTGGCAATGACGATCGCATGGTCGTCTGCCCAGTTCTGCCATTGCTTGCCGGTGATGGGTGCGAGCGCAATGAATGAGTCGGCGTTCGCGGCGTAGTACCTCTCGTCGAGGAGTGGCGCCGCCCGTTGAGCTGCCGCGGATTGGTTTACGTCCTTGCCTGGCGCGTAGGAGAGCATGGTGCGAGCGGCGGCGAGCATGACCGACTGCGCGTCGTTCTCGTTGGCTCCGGCCAGTGTGTCGGGGAGCGCTGGAGGCGGAGTGGTGGTCAGGGCTGGAGGGGCGGTCGGCGGCGACGGAACTGTCGTCGGCGCCGAGCCGGATTGGCTACTTTCAGCGAGGACGTCTGTCGAGGGGAGTGGGGGTACCGTCCACGAGCTGTCGGCTTCGGCGCTCGTTTCCACCGCATGATCTTCGGGTTCGTCGCTTCCTCCGCACGCTGTCAGTACCAATGCGGCAGATGTGAGAGCAGCAAGAGCGAGCGAGCGTTTGCGAGTAATCATGGTGAAGGTTTCCTATCCGAATCGTTTGACGTACATCTCTTCGCCGGCCCAGCCGGAGAGCGGCATGATCGAGACGCTTTTCCCCGATTCCGGGGCGTTGAGCAACATGTCCTGTCCGTTTTCGGTGCCATAGAAAATGCCGACGTGATGGGTGTCGCCGCCTGCGCCGAAGTAGATCAGGTCACCTGGACGCTTCTGGTCGAACGGAATGTCTTGGCCTCGGGAGTCGTACAGCTGGCCGGGATTGGAGTGACTTCCGGTGAAGTGAGGGAGCAAAATTTGGCCACCGGATGCTTGGTAAACCGCGTACAACGTCAAGCCTGAGCAGTCGAAGCCGACCTTGTTCGAATCGCCGTTCGCATCTCCTGCCCCGCCGCCATCACTGATGCCTTTCGTTGGGCCGTTCTGATCTCCGCCTCCCCACGCGTACGTTGTTCCGATCCATTGGGAGGCCGCAGCGATCACGTTCTCTGCGAATGGCCCCCCGGGCTTGAACTGGGGTCCACCGGGGTTCGAGGTTCCAGGCGCGCAGGCGCCGCCATCGATGATCGTTGTTGCGCCGCCACCCTTGACGATGTCTGCCAGCTCCTGCGGCGTCAGGTCTTTGCCTGAACCTTTGAACTGCGAAGCTAGTTGCCGAGCGAGCGTTTCGTCGTCGGCGTATGCCTCAGGGTGGGCCGATCCCTGCACGGTTTGGGCGGCGACGGTGACTGGCATGGTTTGCCAGCCCGAAACTTTGAGCAACGCGTCAAAGAATTTGACGTTCGCCGTGACGGGGTTCATCAACTCTTCCGCGGTGCCCCAGATGCCGACTTGCTGTTGGTATTGATTGACCGAGAGGTGATCGCTTCCGACGCCGTCGTGGGGATATTGCAGCGACTCGGGCACGTTGGAGCTGGCGAGCATTCGATAGGTCGATTCCTGGCTCATGGTGGCCAGGGCAACCACGATTCCTTGATCAGGAACGGCCATGGACTCACCTATGGCGACAGCCTGTTTCGCCAGCGCTGTTTGGCTGGCGTTGAGACCGCCCGTGCCGGCGGGGGTGGATTTCGCCACCAACTCTGCGTCGGGCTGAGCGGGGACGGAGGCTGCTGCCGGGGAGGCGGTTCCTCGTTGCTTGAGCCAGGGAACCGGGTCCACTCCACCGCCCATCGACCATTGTCCTGGGTAGATACCGAAGTGCAGGTGCGGGCCGCTGGACTGTCCTTCGCTGCCGACTTTGCCGATGAGTTGGCCTGCGGTGACCTTGTCGCCGGCTTTGACGAGCACTCCTGCTGCGGTCATGTGTCCGTAGAGAGATTCGACGGTCTGCCCATCGATGGTGTGCCGGATGCGGATCCAGTGTCCGTAGCCCGAGGCCGGTCCGGCGACGACGACTTCGCCGTCGCCTGCGGCGTAGAAGGGGGTATCCAATGGGGCGGCGTAATCCTGTCCGTCATGCATTCCGCCTTCTCGCATGCCGAACGGCGAGCTGATCGTGTACGTACCTTCGGCCATCGGAACTGCCAGCGATCCAGGTTTCAGACCTACCAAGGATCCGTCTGCACGAATGTCGGTACCGGTCGGCTGTCCGCAGGTGGTGTCCTCACCGGTGAGGGACAAGATGACGAGAACCGGCGCCATCAACACGACCATGCACACGATCGGCACGGAGATGAGGATCCACCACCACTTCTTCGACGAACTTTCCGAATCAGGGGACGGTGGTGCCGCCAGGAGCGTCATCAGCGCGGCCGCCGGGTCAGCGAGCTCGGCTGCGGGGTCCTCGCGTTACCTGCTCCTGCTTGAGCTGCCGCCGCAATCAGTCCTGCGGTTCTCGAGCCGGAACCGGTGGGAATGTTGACGGCGGGAACAACTGGAGCAGCTGGCGGACGTGCAGGCGCGGCGGTTGGCTTCGGTGCCTTCGGAGCGCGGGTAGGAGTAGTAGGCAACAACAGCGGTGCGCCGGAATCGGTGGTGAATTCGCGGAAAGCCCGACCGTCTGGTGCAACGGTCTTCGATGCTGAACTGCGAACTTGTCCGCGCTCCGGAGCAAGCCCCGACGGTGCTGTGGCGATCGCCTTCTTGATGCCCGGTTTGTCTGCAACAGCCGCCTTCGAAAGTCGACTGCGTACCGCGGCCGCCGCGCTATCCGTACCGGTTCCACGGCTCGGTGAGCTCGTAGAGGACCGTGAGCCCGAGGACTGTGAACGGGCCATCGTGGCCGGGTCGGAGAGATTGTCGATCGACTTCTTGGCCTTCTTCGCTCCAGAGACTGCTTTCGTGCCCGCCCAGACTGCGGCAGCGACGCCTCCCGTTACCGCAGTCGATGTCGCTGTGCCAGCTACTGAGCCAACGGCTTTGGTTGAAGTAGTCGCCTTCTTCGCGATCTTGCCTGCACCCTGGACCGTGGCCTTGCCGCCACGGTAGATCTGTCGGCCCTGTGCAGCCATCAACGCGATATCGCGGCCCGACGTCGGGGTAGATCTGGTGATGGATGTGGGTGCGGCATCGGGGCGCTTCGCCAAAATCGACGCCAGGCTGTCCGACATCCGTTGCAGACCCTTGATCGCGCGGCGGAAGAGGAGGAGCGCGATGATCAGGAAGATGTCGACGAAGAAGACGGTGCGGATGAGGTTCGATTCGTCTGAAGCGAAAAGGTCTTGGACGACGAGCACGTATCCGACCAGGAAGACGATGGAAAACATCATCTGCAGCAGCGCCATCGCGACGTTGGCGATTGTGCGCCAAAACTGTCCACGCATCGACGGCGCGATGGCGACGACGATGCCAGGGATGGATTTGATGGCGTTGCCGATCGACACCCCGGCCGCGAGTACCAGCCTGCCCGCCAGGTAGATCGCGAAGGCCATCAGCAGGGTGCCGGCGAAGATCAAGAAGAGCAGGCCCATAGCTTGACCCGGGCCAGGGTTGTCGGCGTATTGCTTCATCGGACCGTCATCGCCGTCGCATGCCGCGATCGCGTCTTTGATGCGGTCTTCGGGCTTGTCGTCCGGGTTGATCAGGTCCAGGGCTGCCCCCGCGCCGGGAAGAATGTCACCGACCTTCTCTTGCACCTTGTCCATGACCCCGGGCCCGTCCGGGGTTGCGGCGTACGCCTCGTCGAATTCTTTGACGCACTTGCCGTTGTTGTCCGGCGCATCGAGGACGACACCGAAGTTGATCAGTTGGGTGGGTTGACGCAGGAAGGTATCTACGAGGGTCGATTTGATGGTGTCGATCTGTTGATCGGCGTTGCCGCTGGTGTTCCCACCGTTGGCCAGTCCCGACGCGACTTCGAGTCCGGCATCGCGTGCAGCGAAAACGAGGCCGTCGTTCCCGACGACACGGTCGAGCGGGTTGGCGAGGAATCCGACGGCCGCGGCCGCGATGACGCACGACATGAGCAGTTCGTAGATGCCGGTGGAGAAGCGGCCGCGTACGAACCACACGGCCACGCTGAATCCGGCGATCGTCAACATCAGTGGGGTGAGCGCGAATTGGTCGGTGATCGAAGTGACGGAGTCTGCGATGGTGCGGATCGGCGTGAGAATCATTTCGATCCAGTCGAAGGACAACGCGTAGGTGATGAACCAGATCGCGGTCGCCATCAGGAATCGGAAGATCTCGTATTCGAGGGTGATGATGTAGGCCCAGATCATTCTCCAGCCGCCGCCCATCGAGGCGTTGCCCTTGTCGATCGAGAGGAAGTAGCTCCAGGCGTCGATTCCGTGCGTGTCCTTGAGTGCCATCCACGCGAAGAACGGTGATGCACCTCCTCCTCCGCTGGGGTCTGCGGCCGCGGGCGTTGCGAAAATCAGCAATAGCGCACCAAGGGCGTGCCATCCGGCGGCCGCCCGAATGAGCAGGCGGCTCCACCAGCGTGACCACAGCCAGCGAGAGATCGGTTTGCTCGCGTACATGATGACGACCAACCAGGATTCGGGAATCCAGGCTTTGGCGAGCCTGCCGGCGAAGTGCAGGAGCCAGCGCAGTGAGTGTGTGACCGCGGCGCGGACGCTGAAGTACTCGCGGGCTTCGGGACGGCCCTCGACAACGTCCTGGTCGAGGGGGTGCGCCGCGGTCGAGGTCATGCCTTCACCAGCTTCTTGTTGTCTTTCGGGGTGGTCAGTGCGGCTTCACGGCGCGATTCGGTGGCGGGGAGAAGTGTCTTGATGCGGCCGACGTTTCCCCCGCCGTCGCGCATGTAGCCCTCGCCTCGGCGATGCGGCTCGACGTAGCCGTCCTGGCCTGTGACCGGCGCTGTCTGCTCCGTGAGCTCTTTGACCAGGTCTCGGTTCTCTGGGTCCAGGCCCAGCCACTCGATCGCGCGCTTGGCGAGGCCTTCGTCAGTGTGGCGATGAACAAATCGGGTTTTGATGAGGCCACGAAGTTTCGGTGTTCCGAAGGCGCAGTCCTGATCACCTAATCCCACTGCTGCAGAGGACTTTCGGCCTTGAAGAACGAAATCTTCGATGATGTCGATACCGTCGTCGGCATTGAGAAGGTGATGGGCTTCGTCGACGAGGAATAGCGCCATCTGATCGGAGTCGGCGAAGCACTGCCCGCGGGCGATCTTCGCGATGAGTGTGTAGACGGCGTGACCGAATCGTTTCTCGAGCGGCAGATTGTCGTACAGGTGCTGCTTCTCTGTCTGCAGCTGGGTGGGGAGCTCGACGCGGTGGGTTCGGAAGATGATCGCGGGTGCGGTGATCGGCAACGCCGGCAGATCCTTCGCGAAGAGCGCTGCGGCATAGCTCAATCGGGCGTAGACGTTCATCTCTTCGCCGAGGTCGTGGGCGCCGGCGATCAGGCAGTCGTCGGAGAGGAGGTGCTCGGTGAGCTCGCCCAGCCCTGCGTAGGGGTGACTGGTGCGATAGGACGGTTCGAGCACCTTGGCCAGCGCCTTGCCGTGTGTTGATGTCGGCTGGATTCGCAGCAAGGCCAGCATCACCGATTGCGTCATCTCCGCCGCGATGTTGGGCGGGAAGATCCGCAGTGGGTCGGTGCTGTAATCGGGTTCGACCAGATCGACGATGACCGCATCAGTGACCGCCCGAGCCCAGTTGGCGTATTCGCCGAGGTCACTTTGATCGATGCCGATGACCTGGCCGCCGCAGTCGACGACGTGACCGGCGATCACCTTCATGGTGACGGACTTTCCGGATCCGAGCTCCCCGGTGACAGCCCACGAAGAGGACTGGTCCCGGAGGGACTTACCGAGTATGTCGTTGAAAACCGCACCGATCCGGGCTGCCGTGATGTTGAGTGCCAGCAGGGGTCCGGAACTGTCGCCCAGATCGTTGCGAGTGAACGGCATGTAGGCCGCGAAATGTGTCGAGGTGGTGATGTGCCCGAATTCGCGCACGATCTTCGACGTCGGAACGCCGGGAATCATTGCCCACCACAGGTCCTCTTGAAAACCGAGCGGCGCGACCAGCTTGTAGTCCTGATGTTCAAAGGACTTCTTCACTGTTTGGGCATCAGCGAGGGCCTGCTCTTCGGTCGACGCGCCTACGGCGAAAAGCGCTGTCCAGGCGACTTCGACCTCGTCACGGTTGGTTTCGAGAAGCGAGCTGTACTCGGTCAGTGCAGAGGCTGCGATATCAAGGGCGCCCTGTCCACCTGCCAGCTCGCCTTCCCGCTGCTCGTACTGTTCTTTGAGGTTTTCCAGCGCACGCTTGTTCGCGCGCATCACGTCAGCGCCTGCTGTCACCTTGAGTCGAGCAACGAAATCGACGTCGATGTCTCCGAAGTCGTCGGCCAGGGAAAAGAATTCCGAGCCGGGAAAGAGGACACCACCGGAGGGCATGTCCGCTAGCGCGAGAATTACTTGGTACGACGCGGGTCGATCATCGATGTCGTAGGGCTGATCGATCTTGAGAACTCGACTGAATGTGGGGACCTTCGGACGCCACCAAGTCGTGGGCTCATCACGATCTGATTGCGCGCCTTCGTCGAGTCGTGCTGGGGCAAGAGCCGCTCCCGATTTCGGGGAAGGCGTGGACGCGGCGCCAGGCATGTCTCGATCGACATGGAGGCCGCGGCTCATGGAGTGCTGCCAGAGCCAAACCATCTGCGCTGGCGTTGCCGGCCGAGCCCCGAAGACTGCGGGGATGTCGGCGATGATGAGATCCGCCTGACGAATTCGCGCCCGTACCTCGTCTTCGGGGACGGAAGTTCGAGGGAGTCCGATGAAGTCCGACAGCGACGACCATGCCGCGTGCGTGGCGGCTTTTGCTTGTCCGGCGAGTCCTGTCGTTGTCAAAGGGATGCTCAGATAGAACACTCGTTGGCCGGGGCGATAGAGCTCGATGGAGTCGAGGGTCGCCTCGCATTCGATCGCCCAGTCTGTGTGGACATCGAGATCAACGCCCTCGGTCATCCTCGCCACGACCGCTTCCGCACTCAGCGACGACGCGATGCCCATCAACATCGACTCGCCGGGCAGCGCGCGCACCAGCATCGTGTGCAGAGTCCGGGCGGTGCGCTTGTCGACGTTGGGTCGGTAGCCGTAGTCCATCCCGCTCAGTACGTAGTCGGCCCACACGACACCGGATTTCGTCCACCGGATATTTGCTGCCATCGACAGAGTTGGCTGTTCCATTGCGGCGAATCGCTTTCTACTCGGAGTTTCCGGCGTTGGCCAGCGCAAGGAGTTCCTTGACGCTCGAACGGCCGGGGCGCGGGGCGGGATCGTTTGGTGAGAGGGCGGGCAGTTCCTGTGGTCGCGACCGAGTGCCGACAGCGTTGTGTGCGACCGGCACAGATTCAGAAGGGGATTCGGGTTCCACAGCAGCGACGAGTTGGTCCTCGATGCGCGGATCGGCAGTGATGTAGCCGCCGGCGTGAACAAGGTGCGGTGCTCGGATATTCACGCGTTTGCCGTTGATCTTCAGCTTGGCCTCAGGCGATGCGAAGACGGCCTTTTTGACCCCTTGAGCGACAGATGCCGGGCTGCGGCCGGCCAATCGGAGCTTGCCGACGACGAACACCGTGCCGCCACAGCATGCAACGAAAAATCCGACGTTCCACGTGATGCTGTCGCCGAGCCACAACGGATGCAGGAGCCACAGGATTGCTCCGACAGCGGCGCCACTGACGGCTTGAGGGACTGTGTAGGGGCCGAAAGGAAGCTTCTTACCGTCGGGTGTGCGGCCGATCAGCTGAGGAATACTTCGAGCTGTTGTGAAGTCCTTGATGACTTCGACGTTGTTGTCGTCGTTCATGCGTGCACCGACTCGCGTGAGGAGTTCTGTCGGTGTGCTCGTGTGGTCGCGTCCGTTGCCGCGGTGGTTACCACGGACATCTGCAGTCCTCCTTGTCAGGGTCGGTGAAGGGCGATTCGACTGGTCTCCGGTCGCCGTTTACACCGGCAGATCCAGACTCGGGTCCGGCGCTTCTACGACCTGCACGACAGAGATGGCCAGGTCCTCTCCGGTTCGGTCCTTGAGGGAGTCCATGTTGAAGACAACCCAGAGCGCTGCAGCACCGATGAGGGCGGAGACGACCAGCCGGGCGATCGTGAAGGACTGCATCAAGTTCCGGAGAAGGAAGTACAGGACCAGGCAGCTGGCTGCAGATTGGAGGGCGACCTTTCCGTTGTTGGTCAGCTCTCCGATCTTGTCGAAGACACCGGCGGCGACGATCGCGGTGTTGGGGTCAGCGGCGGCGAGTGCGATGAACATGATGGGTCACCTTTCGGTTCGAGGAGTCAATTTCCTGAAGGGGAAAACAGTGGGACTTCGCCGACAGCTGGAAGCGACGATCCGGGTGTTTGGCTTGGCGCGGGAGCCTGAGCCGGCGCTACGGATGTCGATGCGGAAGTCGACGGAGCGCTCTTCGGAGTCGACGGGGACGGGGCGCTCGTGGTCGACGAATTGACTCCGCTGCGAGGAGCAGTAGCGGCAAAGAGCGGCGTTGAATCGATGGCGCTGACTTCCCAGCGACCGCCGCGGGAAGTCATCGTCAGCGCGTACTGACCGTTGACAGATTCGGCGTCGGTGATCTTCAAAGATGCAGTGATCAACAAGCGCACAACGTCGCCATCTGAACGCGGTGCCGCCGAGTTCGACGCACTGAGATCGACCGAGGAGAGCACATCGGTGAGTGCGATGCTGCGGTACGGCGCCGGGACGATCGGCGCGATGGAAACCCCCGGCGTCAGGTAGCGAGCAACCTCGCCGTTGCCTGTCAGAAGTGCGGCGAGGAACTGGTTGGCCGACGTTCCGATCGGGTGATTCGCGACGCGGAACTTATATCCGAGTTGAAGGTCTACAGCTGTCGACGGCTGCGCAACTTCGGAAGGAAGTGTGGCGGCGCGCGCACCGGATTCGGTCACAACAACAGGAACTTGGAAGTAGCGCCGAACGATTGTTGCGGAGGCATCGTTGGCGGGGCGTACCGAGACCGATACCGTCACGGCGTAGGTTCGTGCGTCGCGATCGAAGACAATTGATGCGATGGCGGGGTCCGTCGCAACGTAGAGCGCAGATGCCGGAATATTCGGTGGCGTGGCAACGAACCGTTCGATCTCACGCTCGTTTCCTCGGCTTCCTTGAAGCCACGCCACGACCAGTTGACGGGCTACATCTTCGGCTTGGGCTTGTGCTGCGGTGTCAATGCTTTGCGCTTCGTTGTCAGTTGCTTTGACGACTGCCGGAGTTGACGACGAGCCGAATACGACGAGCAGCAGTGAGACAATTCCTGCGACGAGAGCGGCGATGATCGCACCGCGAATTGCGCGTGTAGTCCACTGCTGACGAAGGCCCCACTGGACTCGCTCTGCGCGCACACGCTCCTCTACTTCATCGACGATCGTCTCGGTGGAATCGGCGGTTGCGGAACCATCCTGCTTCGGTTTCGGAGTGCGCCCGAAGTTGTTGATCTTCTTCCAATCAATGTTCATCGGATACCTGCCTCGGACGGCTGCTCTGACGAGTCGAGTTCTGATTCGCCATCCGGGATGTCGGCGCTCATTGCCCGCGCAAGCGCTGCACGAGCGGCCGGCACCTCTGCGAATACCAACAACGAGAGCGCGGCGCTGGCATCTTCGTCGAATGGGTTTCGTGTGAGAGCCGCAGCGACTCGACGGATCTCCTCAGCAATGGCATGGGCGTAGCCGAGATCGTGCAGTAGCGCTTGCATCGAGTCGTGCATCCGGTCCTCCTGGCGACTGGCGAGTGTGAAAGCCGCACCGAATTTGTGGGCTTCTACTTGTAGGAAGATCCGGGCGCGAAGACCTGAGTGACAGAGCTCGCCAAACTTTTTTCAAAGTTTTTTCCGAGCGCGGCCAGGTGCTTGTTGCCAGAGGTTCAAACGTGCACGTCGATGCCTTCGATGCACGCGCATCCACTCACGGCAAAGCGCGCGGCAACAACATCTCCGGCAACAACAAACACTCCCCTGGCAACAACAAACATGCAGGTCAGAGGCAATATAGGGCTGCTCTACTGGGCGCGAGACCAACCTCGCACGCGCACAGAGGAGACCCGTGGAAATGTCCACCCACGCAGCAACCGCACCCAGCCATTCGTCGTCCGCCCTGCCGTCCCACGACGCGACTCGAGGCGACCTCTACAGCCGCCTGAACACCGAATGGATGCAGCTGTGCGCACGACCCTCAGCAGCGGCAGAGGTGCTCACATGGTCGGTCAATCAGCCGGCCTTGAAGCAGGTGCAAGAACTCAACGACTTGGCTGGCGCCCATCGCCTCGATCGCGACGCCGTACTGCTGGCACTGTTGACCCTCCACCAGGAGGGCAGCGTTCTCGCGGGGCGAGCGCTGTTGCAGCTGATGCTCGGGAAGTTGATCTCGTTGACCCGTCACGCGCGGGTGGCCGGCTTCGATTCCTACCACGCTTACGACGAGCGTGCGGCCACCACAATCGCCACTTTCATGTCATTGATAGCCGAGTATCGCCCGTCCGGCGAGAACATTTATGCAGCTCTCTTTTTGCGGACTTTGAAGAAGATCGCACACGAGAACACCTTTGCCGGTGAGATCCCCGCGTCGGATCTGATGGATCGTTCCGATGCTCCTGAGGCGGAAACCGAGAACCCATTTCTCGCCCAGGACTTGCTCGCTTGGGCTGTTCGGAACGGAGTCATCACCGGCACCGACCGAGCTTTGATTCAGCGCGCATATCTCGACCAGACCGACACCGATCTGACATCGATCGCGGCTGAGATCGGCATGACCTCGGCCGCACTTCGTCAGCGGCTCTATCGCGCTGTGTCGAAGATTCGGAACAGCGTAGGAACTTCGAATCAGACGTCGGATCATGCGCGCTTCGCCCGTGCATCGCGCAGCGCCCGGCCGATCGAACAGGCTTTGTGATGACTCGAACTCTCGACGCAGTTTCGTTGCTGGTGTGCTTCCTGATCGCTGGCTTCGTGATGAAGGAATCGTCCCTTCTTTTCGAGACTGCTGGAAGTTTCGACGCAGCGCTACGTATCCCTTCCGTGAGTCATCCCGAACTTTTGGGACAGCTGATGTCGCTCGCTCACCGCGCCGTCTTCACGGTCGTCGACCTTCTGCCGAACACCGTGACCGCACATTCGGGCAGCGGTCTTTCCACTTTGCCCTCGCTGTAATCGATGACGAAAAGAGATCTGTCATGACGACCATCGCTTCCCCATCTACCGACTACCGACGCGCCCGTTCGGTAGGTTCGGCGGCCCTTCTTACAGCAGCCGTGGCGTCAACTCTGCTCACGATCTCAACGCCGGGGACCGCTCATGCCGCACCGGCTTCTGCAGGCTGCCCCACTGCGGAGGTGGTCATGATGACGGGGACGTTCGAGACAGATTCGGGAGCAGATTCTTCGGTGGCGACGGGCCTTCTCAAGCAAGTGACTGATCCGCTTGTTCAGCAGTTCGGAAGCTCCATCAAAGTCACTTACCCTGCCTACGAAGCATCCGCGTTCAACAAGGGCAAGACTTACGGAACGAGTAAGGCCACCGGAATAGAGGCTGCCGCGAAAGTCATGCAGACCCGGGCAACGGAGTGCCCTAGTACTGTTTTCGCTCTCGGTGGTTACAGCCAAGGGGCGGATGTCGCGGGCGATCTGACGTGGCTGATCGGGCACGACAAGGGTCCGATTCCCGCGGAGAAGCTGATCGCGGTCGGCTTGGTTGCCGATCCCCGACAGAGTCCGAGCGAGGACAACACTCTCGTCGGTCCAGCTGTCGACGGAGTCGGTATTGCGGGGGCGCGGCCAGGCGGATTCGGAAAGACAGCCTCGGTAACGCGGTCGTACTGCGCACCTGACGACCTCTACTGCTCGACGAACAGCAACAAGGACGGGTTACTTGCCGGTCTCGGCCGAGTACTTTCACAGCCCCCTACTGCATCCGGTCCACAGCAGAGTGATGGCTCTCAGCCCAACACAGCGACCCTGCAGAACGCCCTGGTTTCGGACTACTCGAAGGTTGATCTCCCGGGCCTTGCCGGCAACGTCGACACTCTGCAGAAGCAGCTCCAGTCTGGTTCTCCCGACCTCGCCAGCGTGAGCGCAGCGGCATCCGACATTGCAAACACTCTGGTCCCTGTAGCGGATACGACCAAGTGGGTGACTCAGAATCCCGCCGTCGAACAATCACTCAAGTCAGCGGACGCATCGACGCCCGAGTTCACGGCCGGCAAGATCGTCGAGACGGTCAAGGGTATCGATGTGGCCGGCGCATTGAAGGCCGCCGATTCGATAACGAAGGCAGTCCAGGGAGCCACAGGCGCGGCGCAGGTGCCGCAGTTGCAGGCTTCCGTCGATGCTCTCGCCAATCAGGTTTCACCTTTGACGTCCACCCCGGCGGATGGGCTCTCCGTTGCCGCGAACGCGCTCTCGATCATCAAGCCGAGTGTCCTGATCGATCAGGTCACCCACATCGGGACGAATGCCTTCGCATTGGCCAACAACATTCCAGCTGTCGCCGACATCTTCACGACTCGGATCCCGCAGATCGTTCTCGATCCCGCGCTCGATCCCATGGCGAAGGTCAAGGCGGTGCACGCCGAGTTCGACCGAATCAATGTTCTCTTCGAACCACTCGTCAAGCTCGCTGCAGGACTGGACTACAAGACCGCAGCATCACTCATCGCGATGATCCCCGACCCGTCCGGTACCGCTCAGATCGTGTCGATGATCGTCGGACTCGTCGGCAACCTCGATATCATCGGTTTGGCCAACTCCGCCGGCGAACTGCAGAAGCAGCTCTGGCACGCGATCGAAACCGGCGATGTCATCGGAGCCGGTCTGGGTGCACTCCCCCACATCCTCGACTTCGCGAAGATCGCGGTAGGCACGCTCGGGGGTGGACAGAAGACTGATCCGGCCAAACTCGGAGCAGCGTCCGCATCGTCGGCGACCGGCCAGCAGCTAACTCAGCAGTCCCAGACAGGGGACCTTGGTGGGCTCGCTTCGAATCTCACCGCGCTGGCAGGTTCTGACGGCGCCGATGCACTGGCACAGATCGGGACTGAAGGACTGAAGTTCGCTTCGTTCATCGGTTCCGGAGCTCACCAGAGCTACGGAGAAATGGTCATCGACTCCGCTGGAACGACCGCCCTCCAGGATCTGACCAACCACTTCCGCGACGCGATTGCGAAAGTGACCGCCTGACTCCCCTGACCTCAACTCTGCACAAGGTCAGCAGTCAAACAATGAACCGCACGGCCAGGGAAGGGTCTCACCGTCCAAAGGTGGGGCCCTTTTCGCTTTCCCATTTTCTACATATCCACTCGTCACGTGCGAGAGAATTAGGGATGAGCAGACCGAGTGACGACGTTCGCCTGTTGACGATCTCAAACACTGTTTCGGATCGCCTCAAGTCACTCCCCGCAGACTATGAGGCCGCTTCAGCACTGATTGCCTCAGCTGCCTTTCAAGTGGGGTTCACTCGCATAGCTGCGGGACTGGCGCAAGAGATGGCTGGCCCCAAGGGTGACACGTACATCCATGAACGCTTCGCACCCGAGCAATTCGATGTCCTACAACTAGCCCCGATCGATTTTGCCTCGCGCACGGCCCTGACTTGCCTCGATCTTTGCGCAGCTGCTGCGTATCGACTGCGACGAGCAGGGCGGTTCGATCCCCATGGCGAGTCTGACCTGGAACACCTGAGGGAGGCGATCAGGAAGAACGGTGTGCAGCTCCACGAAGGCCAGGAACGGTGGCGCCAGGCCTTAATGGGCGATAACAAGTTCAGACTCCTCAAACTGGTGCGGGACCAGGTCACTCATCGAGCGCTGGAGAGACACACCACTATTGGCGAGGGCCCGCCGAAAACAACAATCACGATCGAGGGCAAGCCATACGACGGGACGGTCGCTACTCTTTTCGCCGACTTCGCGGAGTCCCAGTATCAGGCGTTCACCACCGCAGTCCTCGCCGATTATCCTGATCGTCGGTCCCCTACACAGAACAACTGATTTCGACACTTCAGATCGACAATGCCGCATCGGCAAGGATCGCAATCCAGTCCATGCTGGCAGCTACCCTCCACGCCATGGCAACTCCTTCACCGTTCGGCAACAGCGGTCGCGATCTGTTTGTTGTTCACGTCAATACCGCAGCGACCGACAACGGCGAGCGCCCGGTACGGGAAATTGCGGCAATAGACACAGGCAGCGGGCGATCGTGGGAGATCTCGCTGGCCAGTGGAGGCGCCTTGGTCGACGACGCGGCGGCCCTCCCGCTCGCAACGCTGGCCCGCAGCATTGAGGGACATATCGCGGGCGGCTTCCATCCGGAGGAACACACAGGGCTACTCAGGCACCTGTTCTCACAACTGGATCTGTTCCCAAAATGGCACCAGAACTCTGATACACGGCAGCTGACAGCCGGCGCATTGGGAATCCCACCTACCCATATGCCCACCACTGAACAGACCTGCAATCTATGGGGTGTTTCTGTACGGGCGCGCGGAAGGGCCGTCCAAATGGCTGAAGCGGCGGCAGCGTGCTTTGACGCGCTTGCCTACTTTTCTGCCAGCGACCGACTCCGCATGGTCGATATCCAACTGAATTGAGCCAGCTATGCCAAACCGAATGTCGAGACTGAAACTGCCTGTGGGACTGAACCTGTTCTTGCGGCGGTTGCGCTGGCGCCACGTCGCGTTCCTGTGGCTCGTCGCAGCCCTTCTACTGACTTGGATCAACAGGGAGGTGGAGACAGGGACAGTGACGCATTGGGTACTCGCCGTCCCTGTCGCCTTCTCCCCCGTGCTTGTTCTTTTCCTTTGGGTACTCGCAAACAAGAAGCGCTGAAGGCGCCCTCGTCGCTCCCCTCGTCATATTGCGGGCTCGTCGTCTTTGAAGAAATATCCGGTCAGCGCCGCCGCGATCAGATGCGAGCGGGATTTTGCGCCCAGTTCCGCCACAAGGTGGTCAATCACGTCGAAGTCGGCATGAAATAGTCGGTAAGTTACCTGCGTCTCACTATCGTCACGTGACGTTTTGGCGCGAATGCCGCGGGCTGCGAATAATCCCCCACCGATTCGACCGCCAGGGTAGAGCAGTTCCGGCAGTCGATCATGAGTCTCCTCGATCGCGACGATGAAAATCTGACCGTTCGTCATCCCCGTGCTCGCCCGCATCTCCTCGAGCTTCGCATGGCACCTTGCCGGCACCCGAACACTTGACGACTTCCCTCCCCCATCCAGGTCAGAGGAACGGTCGATTGACTCCCGATCTTGTTGGCTTCCAGCAGGTTCAGTCTCGGCGGGGCGATCCACATGCGCGGGTACTTCCGACCCTTGTTCAATTTCGTCGTTGTCACCCTCGATGTACGCGGAAGCGATGCTCTCGACCGATCGGGCCGCGGCCGAACGGAAGGTCCCGGCAAGTGGTCGGTGCCCGCCAGCCGACTGAGACGGGCCTTGGTTATGCGTGCTACTCACGTCAATCTCCGATACTGAACAGGGAACGAGACACGCTCGCTCAAAACCTAAAGTGATCTTGCTGAGAGTTATACAGCCCTCCCTGGACAGCTCGGGTGCGACGAGACACCTCACCCAAGACCCGCGAATCTTGCACCCAAGTCATATCCACAGCCGTTAGAGAAACCTATCGGATCATTTCGATACGACCAAGACGTAAGCGCCTAATTGCCTACATATGCGGAAGTGGCAAGCTCGATTCCATCACACGACCATATGCATGGCGTCCAACAAGCGTCCCAACCTCACATCAAATCCAATTCGACTGGCACATTATGCGACATTGGGACGCTTCTGGGACGCCTTTGAAAGTGAGTGGCAATGTTTGCGAAGCCGCTTGGCTGGTATGTCGGTATGACTGGCATGCGACCGTTGGAATGCCTTCAAGTTCCAAACAAGGCGATAAGCATGATTTGTCGGGACGCAACTAGTACTACTGATGACACACCACCGGTGTGGTGTCATCATTGTTCTATGACCGTTCCTGGCAGCGAGATGGGCCTCAAGCTCAACTCGGCATGGATCGACGATCTCCGCTGGCACCGCGACCAATACAGGCAGTCTCGATTTCAATGGACGAGCAGCGACGCCCTGTTGGCTGCGACCGAGTTCACTCGCGGACGCCAAAGCTTCACCACCCTGTCTGAACTGCGCGAACTAAGCCAAGCGCGACGTTCAGCCGCCGCATACGCCACAGTGTGCCAACGGGCATTCGGCGAGGCCGCCAGACATGCGCGCAGAGGCCTCGAAACGACCACATCCTGGTCCGCAGTTGCTCGCGAACTGGACACGACTGTGGTCACCTGCTCGGCGAGTTCCCACTTTTCGATCTGGTCGCAGGCGCACGAACGCACAAATCCCCAGGTAGCCCGGGTGCAAAAGATCGTCGACGGGCTCTATTTCTCTAATCCCCTGATCCGCGCGTGGGAGCTCAAGCAGCTCTGGGACCTATATGCGGCTGCCGAGGACATCCTCGAAGACACTTTGGTCGATCTAGCCGTCGAACTCGACGGATTTCGCCGGGCTGACGCCATCGCTCAGGCCGCAGATGTCCGCACCGTCGCCGGCCTCGGACATCGCATCAAGGCACAGCGTGCACAGCGTGGCGCCATCGGCGATCCACGACGAACCCCACATCAGTACAGCTAAACGGCTATTTCACGCACACCTTCACGCAAAGCAAGCCATGTTGAATCACGCAGAGTGAGTAGTGAGTCCGGGGCTCTAGAATTCTGATCACGCACCCGGTCACCCTCGCCTACAAGCAGGCGGATCCGTACGCCAATTGGCAACTGATTCCGCCTGTGGCACAGCATGTAGACCCGCACCACATGCCGTACGAGAACCCTTAGTACCACCCCGCACGCAAGCCCATCCTTCTGCACGCACATCATCCTGCGAGCGGTCACGCAAAACATCACGGATGTACACCCGCACATCAAACCGCTGTGCACTCCGCACCTGATCATGCGGAGTCTCACGCATAGAACCACGTTTCATCTCCCGTATCACCCCAGGCAGTCCAACACGCAGAAGACCACGTTTCTTTACACGCCATTTCATCCGCGTGTGTTCACGCATCATTATCCGCATTTCTTCACGCGTGATTCCCTGCAGCGACTCACGCGTGTTTACATACGTGTTCACATACGTGTTCACATACGTGTTCACCTGCGATTACATCGGCATGCAAACACGCGGCATTACACGCGGCGCCGCTTGCCGACCCACATGCCTGAACACATACGGCCCCACACGCGTGGCATACCGCGAGTTGTCCAGGACCCCTGCTAACTTTCCTTACAGACCACTCGTCAGAAACCAACGTCCATTGGGAGAACCACCATGTCTGTAGATGCCGTTCCAACGACACCCACTCATCAGCAACTGCCTGCCTGCTTCGGATTCTTCAACGGCAAAGGGGGAGTGGGCAAGACCTCACTCTGCGCGAACACCGGAGGCTTACTCGCTGCCGGCGGCTACCGGGTTCTCTTGCTTGACTTCGACCCCCAGGCCAACTTGTGCCGCGACCTAGGGTTTGTGAAGGAGGACGGCGTGCCCTTGTTCTCAGCCCTCTTGAGCGGGTCGGCACCGCCGATCATCCAGAACGTCGGTGGTCGCGAGAATCTCGACATCGTTCCAGGCGGCCCGGCAATGTTCGACCTTGCCGCAGTCATGGTGTCCAGGCAGCAACGCCAGGGAGGCAAACGACTAGGACAGCTTCTACTGGCCATGTTGCTGCAAGTGGCCGCAGACTACGACGTCATTATCTTCGATACCCCTCCGACGGATCTCACGATCATCGAAGCAGTGATGGAAGTAGTCCACGCTGTGGTCATTCCAATCCGCGCAGATGATGCCAGCCTCGACGGCATGGAAACGATCGCCGGCCAGTTCTCGGCAGCACGAGACGGAGATCCGGAACGAAACCTTCCTGCCGTGAACCCCCAGCTCCAACTCGGCGGGATCTGCCTCTTCGGCGTCAGCTCACGCGCAACCAAACTTGACGCAACGATTCGGGAAGCAGTCGAGGAGATGATCGGCGATTCGGCCCCGACTTTCGAATCTCGGATCCGCACGATGGAAACCACCGCCTTCGACGCGCGACGCCAAGGACTTCTGGTGCATGAGCTCGAGGAACGATCGGCCGGGGAAACCGCATCACGGATCGCAGCGCTGAGGAAAGGCACGAAACCAAAGGATCTGATGCTCTCGCGAAACGCCTCTGGCCTGGCCGAGGACTACTCGAACCTCACCCGCGAGATCCTCGTACGGATGTCGACCATCACCGCTGAGAGGGCTTCGGCATGAGTGAAAATAGGGTCCGCAACCGCAAGAGCATTGCCAAGTCTTTCGCCCCGAAGCCCAACCGAGCAGAGGGACTCGCTGGTCTCTTGCCCCCGGCCGGCGGGCTGCAGCCTCGCCGCACTACGAGCCCACAGACACCGGACACGGCTCAACCCCAGATCGACTCCACAGCTCCTCACCCGCCGACTCCCAAACGAGTCACCGACGCCCCTCAACCCGCCGTCTCGGCGCCTGAATCTCCAGTGCGGGTGCAGCCGATGGAACCCGAAGCTGTCACCGTTCCAGTCGCACCACCCCACGCGCCTCCTGTTGTCGTCGAGTCTCCACCCGCAGTCACCGAAGCGCCCCCAGCCCAGATTCTGGAAGAAGGAAATCCGCCGGCTGCAGATACCTCGAAGGTGACTGTCACGGCCTACCTGGATCGCACCACTCGCGACGCCTTGGTGAATCGTGCAGCCGAACGGCGATGCGATCACGCCGATGTTGCCATCGAGGCATTCGACGCAGTAGGCATCGAGCGACTGCGAGCCCTCTTTCAACCCGTCGCGGGCAGATCGTCCTCAGGGATTCCAGTCCATCAAGAGCCGTTCACGGTCAAAGGACCCGTCGAGACCTGGTTCCGCTTCACCACCGCTCAACGTGACTGGCTTGACGAGCAAGTGAAGGTCGTCGGTTCCAAATCGCGCAGCCGATTGCTCGCGGGCGTCTTGTCGTTGCACCTGCGGTCGCCCGCACGATAGTGGGGGACGACCTTCGAGGAGCAAAAAGTAAGCCTCGGAGGTCGTCTCTGCTTCCAGGCCCACATGAACGGCAGTCGAAGGTGGCATCGAATCGCCTGCCTTCGTAGCCTAAAAACAGATCGTAGATCCGGGCGAGCGCAAACGGCCGATTCGTGTCTTTGAAGCCGCTCCCCACCCCACTCCCCACCCCGCTCCCCACCTACGTGGGGAGCGGTTTTTGCCGCCTGAACTGCTGTTTCTTTCCACTCCCCCCACTCCCCACCAACTTCGCAGATAGGTCACACGTAGTAGTGGGAAAGTGCATGCCTCGCTAACCTGACTCCGCTTCGACTCGGCCCGTCCAGGTCTCGCGACATGATGCGCACGAAGATTTGTTGACCCCATCTGTCACACGGCGCGGGGCACGCGGATCTTCCTCTAATCAGAGGCATTCATTGCGAGGGTTGAGGGGATTTCAGACATGAGCAGCGCCGGGCACGACACGCTGACACAACCAGCATCACCGTTTCTGAATCAGAATCGATTTACGCTCATCCCATGGGACGACCAAGTAAAGGCGCGCGCCGGTGCCTCTCCGTGCGCGCACCCCTCAACCAGGCCAAGGTCTACGAACGTCGGGCAGACGAACTCGGGATCGATCTCGGGGACTACTGGGTGCTCGTCATGGCGCGCGCCTCGAACCTCGACATTCCTGATTACATCCTCAAGAAGTTGGATCCGGAGCGACTCCGCATCCACGACGCCCGCTATGCAGTTGATCGAACCCAGGCTGCTCGCGAAGCGACCGACGGCGAACTTTCGGTTCCAGCATGAGTTGGCCCTAGACAGCGAAAAACCCCCACTGCTTTGCCGGCCGGAGGGGGTTCTTCGATTCGATTTCAGTCCCGGGAAGCGACTTGCGAGGTCACTTTCCGAACTTCACTTACTCAAGTCCAGAGGACTTATGGCCATTCTAACCAAATTCCGAGCACACTCGCCATCCTTGGCGACGAGTGTCGCTGAGGCAATCGCATGACGGCGGCTGCATCGAGCGGCGCAGCGACGGGTCCTATGTCGTCGTTCGACCGCGTACGCATCGCGGTCGAGTCCAGTGGTGGGGTCCAACACCGAGGCCCTCACGAGTTGATGGCCTTATGCCCTGTCCACGCGGACCGACATGCGTCCTTGTCAGTGAGCTGGGTCAACGGTCACCGCGGCGGCATGGTGCTTTTGCATTGCCACGGCTGCAACGCCTCTGCTTTGGAAATTGCCGAAGGCCTTGGCCTGACCATGGTCGAGCTGTTCGACGAACCTCTTCCCGAGCGCGATGCACTCACTCGGGTCGGCCGTTCGGCTCAACAACGGAGTGCGGGTCGACGACGTCCTAAAGGCGGGCGGTTGCCGGCTCGAATCGCCGTAGCTGCACCAGACCCCAAGATTGAGCACAGTTGGGTTCGAGTCAGGGTCTACCCATACGTGTCGGCGGACGGCACCGTCGTCCAAGAAGTCATCCGCGAGGAATGCAGTTCCTGTGACGGCGCACGTCACAAGCAGTTCCGGCAGTTGTTTGTCAGTGCCAACGGCACCCGTCTCAAGCGCAAGCCCGACGGTTTTGATTCTGTCCTTTATCAGCTTCCCGCCCTCTTGTCCGCCCTGTCTGAGCGGTCACCGGTCTGGTTGCTCGAAGGCGAGAAGGACGTCGAGACCGCTGAGATATTGGGGTTGGTCGCGACCACCAATGCGCAGGGTGGGCTGAGCTTTCCAGTTACCTCCGCTGAGCTCTTCGAGGGTGCAGAGGTCCGCGTCGTCCTCGATAGAGATGGCGCTGGATGGAAGCGCGGCATAGAACTTGCGTCATTGCTAGGTGGAGTTGGCGCACAGGTTCAGTTGTTGCTCCCTGCGATAGTCACCCCGAAGTCTGATTTCACCGACCACGTCGAGGCTGGGCTGTGGTCGGACGAGGACGAATGGGGTGGGTTTACTCCGGTCCGTCCTGGAGAAGTCGCAGCACATAGCTTCGCTGCTGACGTGGTCGAAAAGCAGGCCCTTGTCGAGGTCGCGCTCGCTGAGGCTGTAGCGCGTATCGATCTAGCTGACACGCAGGTCGAGTCCGATGAAGAGTTGGTGCGCGCTCAGCGCTGGGCTTTGGAGGCTGAGCGCCGTTTTGAGCATCTGAGCGAGCTCGTGGACAAAGTCGTTCAGCAGGCAGCCGAGGAGGGGACCGAGTGGGCTGGCGAAGCCGTCGAGTCCGCGACGATTGCTTGGAATGCGTCTCGGGTGGCGGCGCGAGCTGCTCATGAGGTCGCCGGCGTCGCGATCCCTCCGCTGCTGCAGGATCCGGAGCTCGAACCCGCGCCAGTCACTGAAGCTAACGCGGACGAGGCCACCGCGGCGAACGGTCCGTCTGCGACATCGGTCGTGGTTCGCAATGGCATCCGCGGAACCAATTTCATCGCCCCTGTCTATCGAATCATCGAAGGGAACCTCGTCGAGATCGTCACCAGGAAAGACGGCGATCAGCAGGCAAAGTTGGTGCTGGATATCGATGCTCGCATCGTCGAGATGGAATATCTCGAAGTCACCGACGATGGGGTGGACGTCGACGAGCCTGATTTGATGGGCCGCGAAGCGATGGCCGGTCAGAGTGAAATTAACCCTGCCTCGCCGCAAGAGCTGACTGCGGTGATCATCGGATACACGCATCCGGACAGCCGTGAGTTTCTGCGGGTCCGGATCCCGGCAAAGGAGTATCGGGACTGCGCGTGGGTGGAAACACTGCCAGGCCCTCCTGCTTACGACAGCCGTCCAAGCGGCGTTGCAAAGCTTCGTGATGCACTCAAAGGAGCTGGCGGACGCGAGATTCGACGCGTTGTACGGTATCGATCCACCGGATGGCGACGGGACGCGCAAGGAAAATATTTCTTCGTACACGCCGGCGGTGCTATCGACGAGAACGGCGGACGGGTAGCACCTGTGCTGTTGACCGGCCCATTGAGAATGTTCGACTTACCTGCGCCCAGTTCGGATCCTGCGCGGATCCGGGCCGCGTTTCTTTGCGACTCGGCATCGATGCTCGAACGCACGCCTACCCGGGTCTCGGCAGCACTACTCGGGCATGTATTCAGGTCCGCGCTAGGCCCAAACCCGTGGGTGATGGCACTTGTCGGGTCTCCAGGGAGCTACAAAACCTCGCTTGCCTCGTTGGCGATGCATCACTGGGGCGAGAAATGGGACCGTCGACGTCCTGCTTCATCGATGTCAGGTAACGGTGACACGTTGAATGCACTGCGCATCAAATTGAATGCTTCTAAAGATGCCCTTTATTGGGCCGATGACGTCGCTCCCACGCGTGACTTCGCCACCGCCCAGAAAGCTCTCGAAGAGTTCGCTCGTCTGGTTCACAATGGTGAAGAGCGGTCACGGAGCACCCGGGACGGTCTCGGAATCCTTGACGGGACACCACCCCGCGCTTCTGCCCTGATTACGTCGGAGATCATGCCGAGGCCAGGGTCAGCAGCTCAAAGAATGCTCGTCATCCCTCTCCAGGCGTCAGAGATCGATCTGAATGTTCTGAAAGAATTGGATGGCCCTGAATCCCGCCACGGACGTGCCCTGGTAATGGCCACTTATTTGCAGTGGCTGTGCCCCCGCTTGGATGAAGTTCGTTCCGCCGCTTTTGCAGCAGGCGAACAGTACGCCAATCAGCTGAGAAAGGGCGGCGAAAGCGTACGTCAAGCCGACGCTTTGGGCTCATTGTGGGCCGGCTGGCATGCCATGTCACGCTTCCTTGTCGAATTGGGCGCGTTGACGGAAAACGAAGTCGCACATATGGGAGACCTCGTAGCTGTCGGTCTAACCGATGCCGCGTCCGCGGCGGTCGATCCTGACCTCCCGATGCGACCGGGCGCCCGGGTACGTGAGCTTTTGATACACGCATTGAGGAATGGGCAAGCATACGTCGACGACGTCGAAACTGGTGAGGCGCCAAGTGACTGGTCGTTGGCCAAGCGACTTGGCTGGCGGCGCAGCGTTGTCGGGGAAACATCTGATGGCACCGCTCGGTGGAGAGAGGAGGGTCGAGGAATCCGTCTGGGTTATGTCGTCGCCAACCCACGGCCCTGCGATGGGGAACCGCAGATTCTCATTGATTTGCTGGCCCTTGAGCAGGTCCTCAAATCCGCCGGGCAGATGTTGACCGATTCCTTGCAAATTGATCGGGGCACTGCACTGCGCGCACTATACGACGAAGGTGTGCTGATCGCGGAAGAGCGGAAGGGCCGGATGCCCCGCTACACCGTGCAGCGAATGATCAAGTGCGAGAACCGTCGTCAACGAATGGTCGCACTACGCCTGCACAAGTTGTTCGGCGAATGTTCGGACGATTTTGAGGTGAGAACGGGATCTGACGATCCCCACGGTCCGGTACCGGATAGCAAGCCTGCCGACCTTCCTACAGACATCGATGGACGGGACCTTCACGATTCGCCAGATGAAGCGCGAGCGAATTCGTCCATTACCGGGTTCGCAGTATCTTCGCCAATCCCGTCCAACGAAAAAAAGGGTCTAACCAGCTCTGTCACTGACAAGGAGCCTGAAATGGCGATTGAAACCGATGCAGAGGGATTCTCCGCAGACGGGTTCCAGATCTCACCTACATCTACCTGCGCTCTCTGCCATGGCGACGAAGCTGGCTGGGAGATCGACGGACTCGTGATGCACCTCCCGTGCTGGTGGCAGAGCACCGCTGCTTCTCGGGCGATTGCAGCTGGCACAGCCGAAAATCAGGAAGAAATCGAACCTGCTACCGAACCTTCACCGCTGGTAGCGCTGGCACCGAAGGGCCCTGAGACTCGCCCGAAGGTAGTGAAGACGGCCGGCAAGGAGAAGGCGGCCGCGTTCACTGCGCCGGCTGCAGTACTCGATGTCGACGGTGTATGGCTGCCGGACGGCACTCGCCACGAGCTGGCTACTCCGATCGCGCATGTCGGAGATGTCGCCGAGTTGGTCACGACGCTGAATCTCGGGACGTGGACGTCTGACACGTGGTCTGTGCCTGGTCAGATCTGGATCACCGATGCGATGGCGCAGAAAGTTGGTATTGACACCAGTTCGTTGGGGAAACGCAACAGGAATGATCGACTCAAGGAGCTGTCGGCTGAATCTGCATTTGTGACCGATGCGCTGGCTCAGGGATGGCAGCTTGGCGGGCAGCCGGGGGACCGGCTAGGGACGTGGACTCGTGTGTGGCGAGGCGAGGCACGTGGCGTGTGGGTAGCTCTGATTTCCGGGATGAGTCAGGATCCGAAAGAGATGCCTGTACTTGGTGACTCTCCTACCGCAGCCACGTTGGCAAGGCGGCTTGCGTTGTTGGCCGGGGCGCTCCGATTCCCGTGGGCTGTGAGTCCTGCATCGACCGGGATCGACTTGATGATCGCCGCGCGCCCCAAGGAATGGAAGCGGATCTTCGCGCCGTCCGACTCGGATTTTGCGAAGAAGTTCCAGATCTTTGAAGCCGATATCGATTGGTCGCGAACCCTTTCCGATTCAGAGGCGAAATGCCGCTACGTTCATGCCTTCGATCGCGGCGGTTCCTATGCTGCCGGTATTGCTGGTCTCGAATTGCCGATCGGGGAGCCAGAGCATCACCCGGATGGGATGGTGTTCGATCGCAAGCTTCCGGGATACTGGCTGATCGAAATCCCCGACGCAGCGGACTGGCGTTACCCGAATCCCTTGAATCCGATGGGGCTGTCTGTCTCCGAACCGAAGTGGGTGACCACTCCGACTCTCGAACGCGCTGCCCAACTCGGTTACGAGCCGGAGATCTTGGAAGCATTCGTCTGGCGAGATCACGGGCGCGTTCTGGTGCCGTGGTACGAACGCATTCGCGATGCGCGAACCGCCTTGGATATCGAGGGTGACACCGATGCACTGTTGGCGCGTGAGCAGAACAAAGTGATTTACACGCACACCATTGGCATGCTCAATTCCGACATGCATTTGGCCGGGCGACCCGGTTACTCGCCCGAGCGGCACCACCATATTGTCGCTAAATCTCGCGCGAACATCATGTATAGGATCGCGAAGATCGGCGAGGACAGCGGAGTGTGGCCTGTAGCGGTCACCAAGGACACCGTCCTGTACGTCTCCGACGAGCGCGATCCACAATTGGCGTGGCCTGGAGATCAGAAGCAGTTCGGGCGGGGGTTCGGGAACTACAAGCCGGAAGGATCGGCGCTGTTGTCCGACCACCTGCAGTATTTGGACGGCAAAGGTTATCGGGGGAAGTCGGAGCTGATTGCTCCGAACGAGTGGGCAGCTAGTGCGGAGGGGAGTGATTCCTGATGGCACGCAACCCACTCAGTAGGGCGTCGTATTCGCGCATCGCAGACAGTCTTTCCGACTTCGGGTCTGTCGTGGCCGGCCGAATCAATATCTCGCGAGCAGCCAAAGAGCTTCGTGTCACTCAGACTGCCATCCGGGAAGTCTTGCGGGGGGAACGAGGAAAACTTCAGGGGGAGTTCTTCGGGAAGTTGACCGGCCGGCAAGGGGCCGACATTTCCGGACAGCCAAATGCGTCGAACCTGAAGGCTCAGCTGCTGGCCGCTTACGGACCGGGAAAGCGCAGCGAAATCAACACCGCTGCAGCGGCACGTGATTTGGGTGTCTCCAAACGAACAGTCGAGCGTTGGCTGGCTCCCGAGGGCCGACAGCGAATTGCGAAGCCACGCACCGAAACCTTGAATGCATTGGCCCGCAAAGCGAAACAGTCCGCGTCCACTCGAACCTCACGTAAAGAAGCGATGTCGAGCGTACGCAGCAGCGCACGAGGAAAAGCACTGTCGAACTTCGGCGGGAAGATCAAGATCGACGCGGTACAGGGGCCCGGCACCCGGGAGTATGCGCGGGACCGAATGATCACCTTGGCCCTGACACCCGACCAGGTTGAATCCATGTGGAGCGCCTACGAAAATGGGGGCGACAAGGGAATGATCAATTGGATGAACAGCCGAGCCCAAGACTATGTCGGCGGCTGGGAGTTCTACCAAATCAATAGCTTCGACGTGGAACGGTAAGCGGCGATGACTTCTCGGCGAGGGCCGCGGTGGACACGCAAGCGACTCGAAATGATGCTCCGGACCTGTTATGGCGAGACCGAGCGCGGGGGAGTGGACGTCGCGGTCGTCGCCGAGGCTTGCGGGGTTTCAACGCGCACCGTGCGACGGTGGCTTTCTGGCACCAACCGCCAGCTTGCGGCGATCCCTTCTCCTCGGTTGGCGCAGTTGCGTCTGCCGGCGCCGGATTCGGAGCTGCGCAGCCAGCAACAAGCCGATTACGCCCGCGACGCCATAACTTCGATCGCATTACCAAAAGGTCGAGGAGTTCTGCCAGCGTGGCGTGATCGTGGATGGCTCGATTCGCACGTGGTTGCGATCGTGGACCTCGCGGGCAAGCCGTGGAGGCAGGTTGTCATTAGTAACGGTTCAGCGCGGTCGATGAAGGAGTTCCGCCGTAGAGGCTCGATCGTTGACCTCACGACGCTGCCTACTCGTTTCCATGGTGTCGTGCTGGCCCACGAGGTCATACAGGAAGTGGAGCCATGGCGTGTTCACCCCCGACCTCAAATCCTGGCTCAGGGCCGAACGCAGGTCTGGTCCGATGACGCGCCGGCTGTCGACCTCTCGGTGTTAGCTGTGGCGAGAGAACTGAAATGAACGGCAGATAAGGACATGAACATGAATCCCACCAACAGTGCAATCGAAGCTCGCGTCAGCGCTGTGCTGTCCGAGTTCTTGATCGATGACCAGGCAGGGGCGTCGCCGGCCGGCGCGACTGATGTGTCGTGGCCGGCGGAGAGCCTTCCGTCGTGATCGAATCCGTAGGCCCACAGCCTTGGCAACGCGTCAAAGATCCACAACCCCTGCCGACGGCGTCGAAGCCGGCGCTCCTGGCGGGGCACTTGCGCGACCTCGATGACGAAGCGCTCGGCCGGTTGATCCGCGATCACCTCGTACCGCTCGACTCCGAACGCGGATATCGGGTGCGGTGGAACAGTTTCTGGGCGACCTTGGGTTTCGACCCAGTTCTACGAAACCGTGCCACCTCTATCATCAATGGGTTTCTCGACCTGGCCGAGTCTGCGCTCGCAGCAGATGATCAGGATGCCAACCAGTCCAAACGGACCGGGAAATTCTTCGACCGATGCGAAGGTGCGTTGGACCGCATTCTCAACCGCGCCGACGAACCACTGGCTTGGGCCGGCGCCGCTGCGGCATCGTTCAATCCGGCCGCAAGGATCGTGATCGACAAGCTGATCTCAGCCATCGATCAGCACCGCCGCGATGGTGACAATGAAACCCTCTGGGCGACACTAGATCACATCAAAACTGGGGATCTAGGAACGTCCGCACCGCGGCTCCGTCGCTCTCAATATCGAGAGTGACGGAGCCCCATCAGTCTGAAGAAACTCGATCCCTCGACCACTTTCGCTAAATTGCTGGTGAAATCACTCAGGATTCCGTTTTGCGTCGTACGCAGCGATTGCTCGTCGCACTCCCGCAGAGAAGTTTCCGCGGAGCATGCCAACCACTTTGTCAGTGCCATCATCAGGTGGCGACGAATTGATCGTGCTCGCCACCATCCGCGCAACCAGGGTTCCTTCGTTTGCCAACAGCCGACGCAGCAGATTTGCGCGGTCTATGTCGCCATCGACTGGCTTTTCACGGGCTATCTGACGCGCTATCACTGCGCGCACCCACGGGTCCGTGTCCCGCGACATCGCAACAAGGACGTCAAATCTGTTCGCAGATTTCTTTCCTGACACTACTTCGACTGCCGCTGCACGCTGGTATACGTTGCCGCGCATAAGGTCCCACAGTTCCTCATCCGAGATCGCGTCAGGTCGAACAGCCGCCAATGCAGCTGCCGCGGAACCTCGCACGTCCTCATCACTGAAACTAGGTGTAGGAGGAACGGACGTTGGTGACGCGGTGCCGGCGGTAAGCGGCGGGCGGTCGTCCTCCGCGTGTTGAATGCGGTCGGTGGTAATTGTAGTGA
>NZ_JBEORR010000048.1:0-53122 GCF_040302345.1 Streptomyces sp. NPDC126510
ATCGCGGCGATCGCCGGCAGTCTGCGCGCGGCGGTGCGGAAGGTGCCGTGGGGCTGTGCGGGGGTGCCCTCGGAGCGGGGGAAGAACTCGTACCACGAGCCGTACAGGGCCCGCTCGCGTTCCACGAGCAGGGGCAGAGGCTCGCTGCTGGTCACCAGGTCACGCAGCGGGTGCCGGGCCAGGACCGCGTCCACCTCCGGCGTCAGCGCCGCCGCCAGACGAGCCGCCGCGGGGCGGTCCTCGTCCCGCAGGGCGTCGACGGCGGTGAGGATCACGGCGCGCAGTCCCTCCTCCTCGGGCACACCGGCCGCTGCCCGCTCGTACAGACGCGCTCCCTCCTCCAGGACGACGTCCGTGTCCATGCCCGCCGGGATCTTGATCTCGGCATGATGGCGCCAGGTACTGACCGGGTCCCCCCATGCCTCGACGGTGAACGTCCACAGCCCGGGCTCTCCCGCCGTGACCGTGGCACCCCACCGGTCCGTCCCCGGGGCCAGCTCCCGCAGGGGTGTGAAGGGGCCGGGGCGGCCCTCGGGGTCCTTCAGGACGACATTGGCGGCCACCGCGTCGTGCCCCTCCCGAAACACGGTCGCCGAGATCTCGAAGGTCTCGCCGGTGACTGCCTTGGCCGGCCGGCGTCCCCGCTGGACCGCCGGACGGACGTCCAGGACGGGTATGCGTCCGACGGCGGTCGCGTCGCTCACGGGGGGTGGTGGCGCGGCCGGTGGACCGGCGTCGGCCGGGCGTGCGGGGCGTGCTTCGCCGCCGGGTGCGCGCGCCCCGGTGGTGCGGCGGCTGGGGGGTGCTGGCGAGTGGTGCTTGGCGGGCATGACCGCTCCTGTCCGCGTCAACGTGGGTAGGCGGATGTCTGTGGGGAGGTGGGTCCTGCATGGTGCTCCTGAGAGGGGTACCCGCAGGAGCCTTCCCACCCTATTCGGGTGAGCAATCCGGCACTTTGTTAACTACTCACGCGTATGTCGACACACAAGACCGGCCTCGTCCGCGACGGACGAGACCGGCCCCCGACGTGGCTGCTCCTTCGCCCTACACGCGCGGCACCCGCAGTAACTTGTCCGGCGAACCGATGCCCCGGCCGGAGACCTTCCCGGTCGCCGCCGTGGCGGTCAGGGCCCTCCCGACCTGCGCCGGAGTGGTTTTCGGATGATCGGCCAGATAGAGCGCGGCCGCGCCGGCGGCGTGCGGGGACGCCATAGAGGTACCCGAAAAGGTCGCCCACGCGGTGTCGCCCGCGGCGGACGCGGAGGTGATACCGACCCCGGGCGCGAACAGATCGAGCGCCGGACCGTGGTTGGAGAAGGCCGGTTTTGTATCCTCCCGGTCGGTCGCGCCGACCGTGAGGGCCTGCTTCACGCTCCCCGGGGAGTACAGGCCGGCCGGCTTGCCGTCGTTGCCCGCGGCGACCGTGTAGGTCACGCCGGAGGCGATGGAGGCGCGGACGGCGGCGTCCAGCCGTTCGTTGCGCGGTCCGCCCAGACTGAGGTTGGCGACCGCGGGCTTCTTCGCGTGCCGGGTCACCCAGTCGATCCCGGCGATCACCCGGGCCGTGGTGCCCCCGCCCGCCGCGTCGAGGACCCGCACCGAGACGATCCGGGCCTTCCTGGCGACGCCGTGGGTCGCCCCGGCGACCGTGCCGGCGATGTGCGTGCCGTGGCCGTTGGCATCCGAGGCGACCCGGTCGTTCCCGACGAAGTCCCAGCCGTGGCCCGCCCGGCCTCCGAAGTCCCGGTGAGTGGTCCGGACGCCGGTGTCGATCACGTACACCGTCACTCCCGCACCGGCCGACCGGGGCCAGGCGTAGCTCCGGTCCAGAGGCAGCCGCGGCTGGTCGACGCGGTCCAGCCCCCAGGACGGGGGTTCCTTCTGCACCCCGTCCAGGCGCACACGGGTGTCCTGGACGACCGAGGCGACACGGGGGTCGGCGGCCAGCCGCCCGGCCTGTCTCTCGTCCGCGCGGACCGCGTAGCCGTTCAGGACCGTGCCGTAGGTATGGCTGATCTCCACCCCGTACTCTCCGGCGAGGTCCCCTCCGGCCGCCGACCGGGCCCAGGTGCCCTCCTTCAGTGTCACCAGGTAACTTCCGTGCACGGAGCCGGGTGATCCGGCGCCGAGTATTCGCCCCTCCGGTGCGGCCTGCGCGGGCAGGGTGGTGGCCGAAAACGCCGCGGCGCACATCGCCGCGACCAGGCCCCCCGTCCGGCGCAGACGCCGCTCGCGCGTCCGAGCCATGGTCCGATGCCCCCTCCTCGACTCGGCGTACGGCGGCCGCGCGGCGCCGCGCGCGGCGGGCACGGGCCGGTACGCCGGAGGCAGCCTCTCGTGGCGGGTGAAGCACCACAAGGACGCCTATGGGGGTGGAATCGGCCATATCCGCGGATGGTGCTGTTCAGGCCGATCGGGGGTCGGGTCGCGGAGCCTCAGCGGCGGGGGCGCCGACGTGGGTACTGTCGTAGGAGACGTCGTCGAAGCCCTGCGAAATCCAGCGAACGCGCCGAGGTGGAACCCGTGAAGGCGATCCGTCGATTCACCGTCCGACCCGTTCTCCCCGACCCCCTCCGGCCGCTCAGCGACCTGGCCCGCAACCTGCGCTGGTCGTGGCACGCGGAGACCCGTGACCTGTTCCGGTCCGTCGACCCCGGGCGGTGGGCCGCCTCGGGCGGCGACCCCGTCCGGCTGCTCGGCAGCGTGCCGCCCGCGCGGCTGGCGGAACTGGCCGGGGACCGCCCGTTCCTGCGCCGCCTGACCGCGGTCGCGGGCGATCTGCACGACTACACCACCGGCGACCGCTGGTACCAGACCCAGCCCGAGGAACTGCCCGCCGCGATCGCCTACTTCTCACCCGAGTTCGGCATCACGGCCGCCCTGCCCCAGTACTCCGGCGGCCTCGGCATCCTGGCCGGCGACCACCTCAAGGCGGCCAGCGACCTCGGCGTCCCGCTGATCGGTGTCGGTCTGCTCTACCGGCACGGCTACTTCCGCCAGACCCTGTCCCGGGACGGCTGGCAGCAGGAGCACTACCCCGTCCTCGACCCGAACGAGCTCCCCGTCGTCCAGCTCGAGGAGTCCGACGGCACCCCCGCCCAGGTCGCCCTCGCCCTGCCCGGCGGCAAACAACTGCACGCCCGGATCTGGCTGGCGCAGGTCGGCCGGGTCCCGCTGCTGATGCTGGACTCCGACGTCGAGGAGAACGACCTCGGCGAGCGCGGCGTGACCGACCGGCTCTACGGCGGCGGCAGCGAGCACCGGCTGCTCCAGGAGATGCTCCTCGGGATAGGAGGGGTCCGGGCGGTACGGACGTACTGCCGGCTGACCGGCCACCCCGCGCCGGAGGTCTTCCACACCAACGAGGGCCACGCGGGGTTCCTCGGTCTGGAGCGCATCGCGGAACTGTGCGCGGAGGGGTTCGACTTCGACTCGGCGCTGGAGTCGGTCCGCGCCGGGACGGTCTTCACCACCCACACCCCCGTACCGGCCGGCATCGACCGTTTCGACCGCGAGCTGGTCGCCCGTCACTTCGGTCCCGACGCCGAGCTGCCCCGCATCGACGTCGACCGCATCCTGCGGCTGGGCATGGAGACCTATCCCGGCGGGGAGCCCAACCTCTTCAACATGGCCGTGATGGGGCTGCGCCTGGCCCAGCGCGCCAATGGCGTCTCGCTGCTGCACGGCAACGTCAGCCGCGAGATGTTCTCCGGCCTGTGGCCCGGCTTCGACGCCGACGAGGTGCCGATCACGTCCGTGACCAACGGGGTGCACGCCCCCACCTGGGTCGCCCCCGAGGTGTTCGAGCTCGGCGCCCGGCAGATCGGTGTCCAGCGCGCCGAGGACGCCCTGACCGTCGGCGGCTCGGACCGCTGGGACGCGGTCGCCGACATCCCCGACCAGGACATCTTCGACCTGCGGCGGGTGCTGCGCGAGCAGCTCGTCGAGGAGGTGCGTCAGCGGCTGCGGGCCTCCTGGCGGCAGCGCGGCGCCCACACGGCCGAGCTGGGCTGGATCGACGACGTCCTCGACCCGGACGTCCTGACGGTCGGTTTCGCCCGGCGCGTGCCCTCGTACAAGCGTCTGACGCTGATGCTGCGCGACCGGGACCGGCTGATGGACCTGCTGCTGCACCCCGAGCGGCCGGTCCAGATCGTCGTCGCGGGCAAGGCACACCCCGCGGACGACGGCGGCAAGCGGCTGGTGCAGGAGCTGGTGCGGTTCGCGGACGACCCGCGGGTACGGCACCGGATCGTCTTCCTGCCCGACTATGGCATGGCGATGGCGCAGAAGCTGTACCCCGGCTGCGACATCTGGCTGAACAACCCGCTCCGGCCGCTGGAGGCCTGTGGCACGTCCGGCATGAAGGCCGCGCTCAACGGCTGTCTCAACCTGTCGGTCCTCGACGGCTGGTGGGACGAGTGGTTCCAGCCCGACTTCGGCTGGGCCATCCCCACGGCGGACGGCGTCGGCACCGACCAGGACCACCGTGACGACATAGAGGCCGCGGCGCTGTACGACCTGCTGGAGCAGCGGGTGACGCCCCGCTTCTACGAGCGGGGGCGCAGCGGGCTGCCCGACCGGTGGATCGAGATGGTCCGGCACACGCTGAGCCTACTCGGGCCGAAGGTGCTGGCGGGGCGGATGGTCCGCGAGTACGTGGAGCGGCTGTACGCGCCTGCCGCGCTCTCCCACCGGGCCGTGGGGCCGGACGCGGCGCGTGATCTCGCCGAGTGGAAGACGAGGGTGCGGGCGGCGTGGCCGGGGGTCACCGTCGACCATGTGGAGACATCGGCGTCGGAGGTGCTGGCGGAGCTCGGGACGACGCTGGGGCTTCGGGTGCGGGTCGCCCTCGGCGATCTTGGGCCGGATGACGTGGAGGTGCAGGTCGTGTCCGGGCGGGTGGACGAGGAGGACCGGATCGGGGACGCGACGGTTGTTCCCCTGAAGCCGGTGGGGTCTCCCGACCAGGACGGGCGCTGGGTCTATGAAGGGCCCTTGTCGCTGGATCGCACCGGGCCTTTTGGGTACACGGTGCGGATCCTGCCCGCGCATCGGCTGTTGGCCTCGAGTGCGGAGTTGGGTTTGGTCGCGGGGCCTTCTGAGGAGTTGGTGGCTGCTGCGGGGTTGTTGATGCGCTGAGTGTGCGGGTGTGTGGGGGTTGCTCGCGCAGTTCCCCGCGCCCCTAGGTGTCTGCGCCGCCCTGCGTTGACAGGTTCCGCAGGACGGCGCCGCACCGTCGCGCATACGCGTGCTGGAATCCCCTGGTCGCGGGGCCACCCGCCTTCGCGTACCACTTGGCGGGCCGGCTGAACGCGTTCACCGTCAGCCACACCGTGCCGTCTCCCGTGCGGTCGACCACGAAGGACTCCTCGCCGGTCTCCGGGTGGCCGGGCAGGGTGCCGTAGGCCCAGCCCGCGCGGCGTGGTTCCTCGACCGTCCAGACCACGCGGCAGGGGGCCTTGATCATGCCGGCGAGGGTGACGGTGACGTCGACACCGGGGGCGGCCCGGTCCGCGCTCGCGTCGAGTCCGACGCCCATCGCGCGGTGCATCTCCCAGGTGAGGACGGCCTCCGCGGCGCGGCGGAAGACCTCCTCGCCCTCGCCGAGACGGGTGCGTACGTTCATGGGACGGAAGCCCGGCGGGCAGAAACCCTGGTCACGGGTGGCGCCGACATCGGCGTAGGTGAAGTCCTGCGAATCCGTAGAAGACACGGTCCCCAAGACTAAGGCGGTACCCGGACCCGCTTCGGGTCCGGGTACCGCCCGTGGTCGTGGACCGGTCAGCCGACGTTGACGGCCGACCAGGCGGACGCGACCGCCTTGTACTCGGTGCTGGACGCGCCGTACAGCGCCGAGGCCGCGTTCAGGGTCGCCGTACGGGCCTGGGCGTACTTGGTCGTCGACGTCATGTACGTCGTCAGCGCCTTGTACCAGATCTGCAGCGCCTTGGTCCGGCCGATGCCGGTGACCGTGGAGCCGTTGGAGGTGGGCGAGTTGTAGGTCACGCCGTTGATCGTCTTCGAGCCGCTGCCCTCGGACAGCAGGTAGAAGAAGTGGTTGGCGGGACCGGAGGAGTAGTGGACGTCCACGCTGCCGAGGCTGGAGGACCAGGCGTCCTTGGACGCGCCGTCCTTGCTGGGCTTGTCCATGTAGCGCAGCGGGGAGCCGTCGCCGTTGATGTCGATCTCCTCGCCGATGAGGTAGTCGCCCTTGTCGGAGGAGTTGTTCGCGAAGAACTCGGCGCCCGCGCCGAAGATGTCGGAGGTGGCCTCGTTGAGGCCGCCGGACTCGCCGCTGTAGTTCAGGCCGGCCGTGGCCGACGTCAGACCGTGGCTCATCTCGTGGGCGGCCACGTCCAGCGAGGTCAGCGGGTGGGTGTTGCCCGAGCCGTCGCCGTACGTCATGCAGAAGCAGCTGTCGGACCAGAAGGCGTTGACGTAGTTGCTGCCGTAGTGGACGCGGGAGTAGGCGGCCTTGCCGTCGTTGCGGATGCCGCTGCGGCCGAAGGTGCTCTTGTAGAAGTCCCAGGTGATCTGGGCGCCGTAGTGGGCGTCGGCGGCGGCGGTCTCGGCGTTGGACGCGTTGCCGGTGCCCCAGACGTCGTCGGAGCCGGAGAAGAGGGTGCCGGTGCCGGAGGTGCCGCGGTTGAGGTTGTAGGTCTTGTGGCCGCCGCGGGTGCCGTCCGTCAGGTTGTAGGCCGACCCGGACTTGGTGGTGCTGAGGGTGACGGCGCCGCTGTAGGTGGTGTTGCCGGTGCCGGTCTCGATGCCCTGGTACTCGTAGAGCTTCTTGCCGGTGGCGGCGTCGGTGATGACGTGCAGCTCGTTCGGGGTGCCGTCCTCCTGGAGGCCGCCGACGACGGTCTCGTAGGCGAGGACCGGCTTGCCGTCGGCCGCCCAGATCACCTTGCGGGGCGCGGAGTCCGCCTCGGTCTTCTCCGAGCCGGCCGCCTTGGCGAGGGTCACGGCCTGCTTCTCGGCCTTGGCGGCGGTGACCGAGGGCTTGAGCGAGGCGACCTTCAGGGTCGCCTTGGTGGCTCTGGTGACGCCCTTGGCCGCGCCGGACTTCGACTCGTGCACCACGAGGTCGCCGCCGAGGACCGGCAGGCCCGCGTAGGTGCGCTCGTAGCGGGTGTGGACCGAGCCGTCGGCGTCCTTCACGACGTCCTTGACGACCAGCTTCTCCTGGGAGCCGAGGCCTATCGCGTCGGCGGTCTTCGTGGCATCCGCCTGCTGCTCCTGGACGAGCGCGGTGCGGGCCTGCGCGGACAGCAGGACGGGGGCGGCGGGGAGGGCCGGCTTGCTCGCGGAGTCCGCGGCGACACTGCTGCCGGAGCTCAGGCCGGTGGTGAGCAGGGCACCTGCGGCGACGGCGGTGGCGATGGCGAGCGTCGCGCGCTTTTGACGCGCGTAGAAAGAGGTGGACACACAAGCTCCTCGATGTGGGGGAAGTGCTGTGCTGCGGTGGTGCTGTGCGGGTGGGGGAAGACTGGCATTCAGGGCGCGTACATGTCAGGAGTGGGTGTGATGTTGGCCGGAAAACGACGGCCAGATGTACGCGAGGGCACGTGAAACGGACGCCGCCCCGGGGGATTCGAACCCACCGGGGCGGCGCCCTGACTTGAAGACCTACGGGCCTGCGGACTTACGGGTCTGTGGGCCCATCGGCCTGCGGACCTACGGGAACGTCAGCTTCCAGCTGTTGATGTAGCCGGTGTCGATGGCCGCGTTGTCCTGGACTCGCAGGTTCCAGACTCCGTTGGCCACCTCGGAGGAGGCGTTCACCGTGTAGGTGGTGTTGAGGTTGTCGGCGCTTCCGCCGGTGCCGTATCCCTTCAGCGCGTAGACCGTGCCGTCGGGGGCGACCAGGTCCACCTTGAGGTCACCGATGTAGGTGTGGACGATGTCCACCGCGACCTGGAGGTTGGACGGCGCGTTGCCCGTGCGGCCGGAGACGGTGACCGGCGAGTTGACGGCCGCTCCCCGGTCCGGGATCGCCACGTCGGCGGTGTTCTCGAAGGACGTGCCGCCGCCGCCCCCGTCACCGGGGCGGGTGCCGACGTTGATGCCCGCCCACGCGTGCTGGACCGCCTTGTACTCGGCGCTGTCCGTGCCGTAGAGCTCACCGGTGGCCGCCAGGGTGCCGGTGCGGGCGCCGGCGTAGTTGGTGGTCGAGGTGAACTTCGTGGTGAGCGCGCGGAACCAGATCTTCTCCGCCTTGTCGCGGCCGATGCCGGTGACCGGAAGGCCGTCCGAGGTGGACGAGTTGTAGGTGACACCGTTGATGGTCTTGGTGCCGCTGCCCTCGGAGAGCAGGTAGAAGAAGTGGTTCGCGGGGCCCGACGAGTAGTGCACGTCGATCGAGCCGATGCCCGAGTACCAGCTGTCCTTGGACGAGCCGTCCTTGCTCGGCTTGTCCATGTAGCGCAGCGGCGTGCCGTCGCCGTTGATGTTGATCTCCTCGCCGATGAGGTAGTCACCGACGTCGGAGGAGTTCTTCGCGTAGAACTCGACCGTCGAGCCGAAGATGTCGGAGGTGGCCTCGTTCAGGCCGCCGGACTCGCCGCTGTAGTTGAGGCCGGCGGTGTTCGAGGTGAGCCCGTGGGTCATCTCGTGCGCGGCCACGTCGATCGACGTCAGGGGGTTCGCGTTGCCCGAGCCGTCGCCGTAGGTCATGCAGAAGCAGCTGTCGGACCAGAAGGCGTTGACGTAGTTGTTGCCGTAGTGGACCCGGGAGTAGGCGCCGACGCCGTCGCCCTTGATGCCCGAGCGTCCGTGCACGTTCTTGTAGTAGTCCCAGGTCAGGGCGGCACCGTAGTGCGCGTCTGCGCCCGCGGACTCCAGGTTGGACGGGGTGCCGTTGCCCCACACGTCGTCCGGGCCGGAGAAGAGGGTGCCGGTGCCGGAGGTGCCGCGGTTGAGGTTGTACGTCTTGTGGCCGCCGCGGGCGCCGTCGGTGAGGTTGTACGTCGAGCCGGACTGGGTGGTCGTGAGGTCGACCGTGCCGGAGTACACCGTGTTGCCGGTGCCGGTCTCGATCGCCTCCCACTCGAACAGCTTCTCGCCGGTGGTGGCGTCGGTGACGACGTGCAGTTCCTGCGGGGTGCCGTCGTGCTGGAAGCCGCCGACGACCGTCTCGTAGGCCACGGTCGGCTTGCCGCTCGCGGCCCAGATCACCTTGCGGGGCGCGCGGTTGATGTCGGCGTTCTTGGCCTCGTCGGCCTCACCGGCCTTCAGGGCCTGCTGCCGGGCCTTCGCGGCGGGCACCGCGGTCTTCGTCGTCGCCGGCTTGATGGCGGCGCGGGTGGCCTTCACGACGGCCGCGGTGGCATCCGCCTTCGTGCTCTCGACGACCAGGTCGCCGCCGAGCACCGGCAGACCGTCGTAGGTGCGCTCGTAGCGCGTGTGCACGGTGCCGTCGCGGTCCTTGAGGACATCGCGGACGACCAGCTTCTCCTTGGCGCCGAGGCCGAGGTCCTTCGCGGTCTCCGCCTTGCCGGCGTTGGCTTCCCGGATCAGCGCGGCGCGCTGGGCGGGGGTGAGCTTGACCGATTCGGAGCCGGGGTTCGCCTTGCTCGCGGCCGACGGCGCCGTCGTAGGGGCCGCGATGGCGGTGCCGCTCTGGACGGCGGCGGCGATCAGCGCGGCGACGCCGGCGAGGGCCACGGCCGCGGTGCGGCGGGGGGTGTGGGGAGTGCGTCTGTGGGAGGTGCCTCTTCGCGAGGAACTGCTTCTCAACACTGACTCCTTCTGCGGGACCGGGGGTCGCCCGGCCTGGGGAGGTGGAGGTGTTGCTGTGGGGTTCCTGTGGAGCAGTCGTGGGAAGCGTGGCAGGGGAGCGCGCTTTCTGTCAGGACCGCGTCAAAAGTATGGCCGGAAACGGTTCGTTGTCCGGAAGTTCATGTTCGCTATGCGGACGCTTCGCTATACGGGCGCGTCGCCGTCCTCGGGCAGATCCCCGTGCCAGGAATGCCACAGCGCCGCGTAGGCTCCGCCTGCCGCCACCAGTTCGTCGTGCGTGCCGAGTTCGGTCAGCCGGCCGTCCTCCATCACCGCCACCCGGTCGGCGTCGTGCGCGGTGTGCAGCCGGTGCGCGACGGCGATGACGGTGCGCCCCTCGAGGACGGCGGCCAGGGCCCGCTCGGTGTGCCGGGCGGTCGTCGGGTCGAGCAGCGCGGTCGCCTCGTCGAGGATCAGCGTGTGCGGGTCCGCCAGCACCACCCGGGCCAGGGCGAGTTGCTGCGCCTGCGAGCCGTCGGTACGGCGACCGCCCTGGCCCAGCGGGGTGTCCAGACCCTGCGGCAGCTCCCGCACCCACGCGTCGGCGCCGACCACGGCCAGCGCGTCCCACACCTGCTCGTCTGTCGCGGCCGGTTCGGCGATCCGCAGGTTGTCGCGGACCGAGCCGAGGAACACGTGGTGCTCCTGGGTGACCAGGACGACCTGACGGCGCAGCCGCTCCGGCCCCAGCCCGACGACCGGCACCCCGCCGACCGTCACCGAGCCTGCGGTCGGCGCGTCGATGCCCGCCATCAGCCGGCTCAGCGTGGTCTTGCCGGCCCCGGACGGCCCGACCATGGCGAGCCGCTCCCCGGGCCGCACCGTCAGATCGACACCGCGCAGCACCTCGACGCCCCCGTCGTACGCGTAGTGCACCCCGACGACGTCGATCCGGTCGCCGTCGGGATCCGGGCAGTCGCCCTCCCCGCCGGCGTGCGGTGCCCGGGCGAGCCCTTCCACCCGGGCGAACGAGGCGCCGCTGCTCTGGAGTTGCTCGACCCGGACCAGGATCTCGTCCAGCGGGTTGCTCAGCTGGTGCAGATACAGGGCCGCCGCCACCACCGCCCCGAGACTTATCGCGCCCGAGGAGTGCAGCACGCCCCCGATGATCAGCACACCGGCCACGGGCAGGACGTACGACACCTCCACCGCCGGGAAGAACACACTGCGCAGGTAGAGCGTGTGGAAGCGGGTGCGGCGGGAGGTCTCCAGGGCGTCCCGGCTCGCGGCCGTGCGCTGCCTCTCCAAGCGGAACGCCTCGACCGTGCGGGCGCCCGACGCGGTCGCCGCGAGGATCTCCGCGACGTCCGAGGTGGCCGCGCCCTCGGCGAGGTAGCCGTCCCGGGCCCTGCGCAGGTACCAGCGCAACGCCAGCCAGACGGGCGTGAGTCCGAGCACCCCGAGGGCGCCGAGCAGGGGGTCCAGGAGGAAGACGGCGCCGATCAGGAACAGACACTGGACGAGGTTGACGAGCAGCTCCGGGCCGGCGTCGCGCAGGGTGTTGCCGACGGTGGTGACGTCGGAGGTGCCGCGGGCGGTGAGGTCGCCGGTGCCGGCTCGCTCGACCACCGAGGCGGGCAGGGCGAGGGCGCGGTCCACGAACCGCTCCCGCACACGGGCCAGGGTCCGTTCGCCGAAGCGGTGCCCCACGTAGCGGGCCCAGCGCGCCAGGAGCAACTGGACGAGGGCGCACAGGAGCAGGGCGAGGGCGAGCCGGTCCACGGCTCCGGCTCCGCGGCCCGCCTGTACGTCGTCGATCATCCGGCCGAGCAGCCACGGCCCCGCGAGACCGGCCACGGCAGCCAGGGCGTTGAGGGCGAGGACCGTGCAGAAGGCCCGGCTGTCCGCCCGTACGAGGTCCAGCATCGCGCGCCGGACGTCCTGCCGTCCGGCGACCGGGAGATGGGTGCGGGTCATCCCAGAGCCTCCTCGCTGTCTCGTGCCTCGGTGTCCCGTGCGACGACGGCCCGGTAGCCGGGTGTCGATTCCAGGAGCTCGTAGTGGGTGCCGGTTGCCGTGACCTTGCCGTCCTTCAGGAAGAGGACGGTGTCCGCGTTGTCGAGGACCAGAGGGGAGGTGGTGGTGACGAGCGTGGTCCGGCCTTGTCGTGCCGCGCCGAGCCGGGACGCGACCGTGGCTTCCGTGTGCGCGTCCAGGGCCGAGGTGGGTTCGACGGTGAGGAGGATCTCCGGGTCGGCCAGGAGGGCTCTCGCCAGGCGGATGCGCTGACGCTGGCCGCCGCTGAGGTTGCGGGCCTGGGCGGTCATCGGGGAGTCCAGGCCGTCGGGGAGGGCCTGGACGATGTCCTCGGCCGCGGCGGTGTGGAGCGCCTTCCGGATCGCCGGGTTCTGCGGTGTGGCGTCCGCGGGTTCGCCGTGGTGACTCGCGCGGTTCCCCGCGCCCCCGGAAGGCGGGGCGATCATCTCCTGGAGCGTCCCGGCGAACAGGTCCGCCTCGTGGTCCGCCAGCAGGATGCGGGACCTGACCTGGGCCAGGGCGATGTCGTCCAGGCGAGTGTCGCCCCAGGTGGTGTTCGACGGTGTGTAGCGGGCCAGGCGGTCCAGGACGGTCGTGGCGTCCGTGGGGTGCTCCGCCACCAGCGCCGTCAGGCGGCCCGGCCGCACGCGCACGCCCGACTCGGGGTCGTACAGCACCGAGGGTTCGGACGGGGCGTCCGAGGTGCCGGTGTCGGGCACCGGCTCCAGGCGCAGGAACCGTACGACCCGCCGGGCGCACACCAGGCCGCGGCTGATCTGGTAGCCGCACTCCACCCAGAAGGACACCGGGCCCACCAGGACCGCCACATAGCCGTAGACCGACACCAGCTCGCCCACGGTGATGTGGCCCTGCGCGGCCAGGCGGGCCGCGAGCCAGGTCACCACCGCGAGGAACAGGGTCGGCAGGCCGATGCCCAGGGCCTGGACCCAGCTGGTCACCGCGCCGACGCGGTAGCCCTGTTCGCGCAGCCGCCCGGAGTCCCGGCGGAAGGCGTCCGAGACCAGGTCCTTGCCGCCGAGGCCGGCGAGGACCCGCAGGCCACCGGCGAGGTCGCCGATGCGGGCGGTCAGGACGCCCTGGCGTTCGCGGTACTCCGCCTCCGAGCCCTGGAGCCGGCCGAGCAGCGGGCCGACCAGCAGGACGAGGACCGGAATGCCGAGCAGCACGACCGCGGCGATGAGCGGAGAGACCGAGATCAGCAGGGCGGCGATGACCAGATAGGCCACGACAGCGCCGACGCCGGGGCCGACGACCGTCAGGGACTGGCTGATCGTCTGGACGTCACCCACGCCGATCGTGACGACCTCACCCGCGCCCATCTGCCGGGACAGGGACGACCCGAGCCGGACCGCCTGGCCGACGACGACCTTCACCGTGCGGAAGTTGGCGTCCATACGGACCCGGGTCATGGTGCGGTGCCGCATGATGCTCAGCCAGGCGTTGAAGGCCCCCACCGCGAACAGCGCGCCGCTCCAGAGCACCAGTGCGCCCATGTCCCCGGGCTCCAGACCGTCGTCGATCGCCCGGGACATCAGATAGGGCGTGGCCGCCAGCAGCACCATCCACACACTGCCGAACATCGCCCCGGCGGCACACCGCCCGGGCTGCCGCGTGACCAGCCACCCCAGGTACCGGGCGCCGCCGCGGTGGTCCGGTGTGCCGGGGTCCTCGTACGCGTCGATCATCCGCCCGCCCTCCGCCGCCCACCTAGGCCAGACTGTCCCGCCATGCCCGGTGCAGATCCGCGAACCTGCCCGTGCCCGCGATGAGTTCGGCGGGTTCGCCGTCCTCCACGATCCGGCCGTGCTCCATCACCAGGACACGGTCCGCGATCTCCACCGTCGACAGCCGGTGCGCGATGACCACGGCCGTACGTCCCTTCAGCACCGTGGTCATGGCCCGCTGCACGGCGCGCTCCCCGGGGACGTCCAGCGAGCTGGTCGCCTCGTCGAGGATCAGCACCGCCGGGTCGGCCAGCAACGCCCGGGCGAACGCGACCAGTTGCCGCTGCCCGGCGGAGATCCGGCCGCCCCGCTTGCGCACGTCGGTGTCGTAGCCGTCGGGCAGGGAGACGATGAAGTCGTGCGCGCCGATCTCCTTCGCCGCCTGCTCCATCTCCTCGCGGGTGGCGTCCGGGCGGCCGATCGCGATGTTGTCGGCGACCGTGCCGGAGAACAGGAACGCCTCCTGCGTCACCATGACCACCCCGCGCCGCAGTTCCGGCACGGGGAGGTCGCGCAGGTCGACCCCGTCCAGCAGCACCCGGCCGCCGGAGGGGTCGTAGAACCGGGCCAGCAGCTTGGCCAGCGTCGACTTGCCGGCACCCGTGGACCCCACGACCGCGACCGTCTGCCCGGCCGGCAGGGTGAGGTCGAACGCGGGCAGCACCTCGCCGCCGGTGCGGTAGCCGAAGCGGACGCCGTCGAAGACCACTTCGCGGCCGGGGTGTTCGCTTGCGAGCGGCGGGAGCTGCCGGGGGGCGGCCGGCTCGGGGACCGACGGACTCTGGGCGAGCAGGCCGGCGATCTTCTCCAGCGAGGCCGCCGCCGACTGGTAGGAGTTCAGGAACATCCCGAGCCGGTCGATGGGGTCGTACAGCCGCCGCAGGTACAGCACCGCAGCCGCCAGCACACCGAGGGCCAGCGTGCCCTCCGCGACCCTTTGGGCGCCCCACAGGACGATCGCCGCGACCGCCGTGTTGGCGACCAGGCGGGAACCGGTGACGTAGCGGGCCATCTCCAGCAGCGCGTCGCCGTTGACCCGTTCGTGCCGCCGGTTGAGCTCGCCGAAGTCCGCGTCGTTGGCGGACTCGCGACGGAAGGCGCGCACCGGGCGGATGCCGTTCATGGTCTCGACGAACTTGACGATCACGGCCGCGATGGCGGTCGACCGCGCCCGGTACACCCGCCCGGCCCGCCGCTGGTACCACCGCACGAGCGCGTACAGCGGCACCAGGGACGCCACCGCCACACCCCCGAGACCCAGGTCGAGCCAGAGCAGCATCGCCGAGATGTAGACGAAGGACAGGATCACCGACACGAGCTCATGGAGACCCTCGTCCAGCAGTTCTCGCAGCGACTCCACGTCGGTCGTGGAGCGGGAGATGAGCCGGCCCGAGGTGTAGCGATCGTGGAAGTCGACGCTCAGCGCCTGCGCGTGGCGGAAGATCCGGCCGCGCAGGTCGAGCAGCACGTCCTGGCTGACCCGGGCCGCGGCGGCGACGAACGCGAACTGCAGCCCGCCCGCGGCCAGCGCGCACGCCAGATATCCGGCGCCCACCGCGATCAGCGGCCCGTGGTCCTGCGCGCGGAACGCCGGCACGCCGCGGTCGATGGCGTACGCCACGAGCAGCGGGCCCGCCTGGACGACCGCCTGCTGGAGCAGCAGCAGGAGCGTCGTGACCGTGACCCGGGCCTTCATGGGCGCGAGCAGGGAGCGAAGCAGGGCCCCGGTGGCGCCCGGCGGGGTGGGCAGGACGTCCTGGTCGAAGGGGTCGCCGGTGGCGGCCGGACGATCGCCGGGTCGGCCGTCGGGTCCGTCGTCGGGCCGGTCGCCGGGTTTGTTGCCGGCCGGTGCGCCGGTGGCCGCCGTCATCGTGCGCCCTCCTCTTCCCCTGACATTTCCCCGGACATCAGATGCGCGTACTCGGCGTTCGTGCGCAGCAGTTCGTGGTGGGTGCCGACCGCGGCGATCCGGCCGCCGGACAGCAGCGCGACGCGGTCGGCGAGCAGGACGGTGGACGGGCGGTGCGCGACGATCAGGGCGGTGGTGTCCGCCAGCACCTGCCGCAGGGCGGCCTCCACGGCGGCCTCGGTGTGCACGTCCAGGGCCGACAGCGGGTCGTCCAGGACGAGGAACTCCGGCTGCCCGACGACGGCCCGGGCGAGCGCGAGGCGCTGGCGCTGGCCACCGGAGAGGCTGAGGCCCTGCTCGCCCACCCGGGTGTCCGCCCCCTGCGGCAGGGCATGCACGAACTCGGCCTGGGCGACGGCGAGGGCACGTTCCAGATCGGCTGTGCCGGCGGTGTCCTTCGCCCCCATGAGAACGTTGTCGCGGACCGCGGCCGAGAACAGCGTGGGTTCCTCGAAGGCCACGGCGACCTTGGCACGCAGCGCTTCCCGGGACAGCTCGGTGATGTCGGCGCCGTCGAGGGTGATGCGGCCCGAGGTCGGTTCGTAGAGGCGGGGGACGAGCGCGGTGAGGGTGGTCTTGCCGCTGCCGGTGGCCCCGACCAGGGCCATGGACTCGCCGGGGCGGATGTGCAGGTCGACGTCCTGCAGGACGGGAGGGGAACCGGGCGGGGCGTCCGGGTAGCGGAACCGGACGTGGTGGAAGCGCAGACCTGTGTCCCGCGGGTCCTTCGCGCCGGTCCGCGCACCGGAGGCGGTGTGCTCGGGTGTGGAGTGCTCGGAGCCGGTGTGCTCGGAGGCGGGATGCTCGGCCTCCTCGTCCATCACCTCGAAGAACCGCTCCGTCGCCGTCGCCGCCTCCTGGCTCATCGCCAGCAGGAACCCGATCGACTCCACCGGCCACCGCAACGCCAGTGCCGTCGACAGGAACGCCACCAGCGTCCCCGCCGACAGGGCACCGTCGGCCACCTGGACGGCCCCCACCACCAGCGCCGCCCCGATCGCCACCTCCGGCAGCGTCACGATGACGCCCCAGATCGTCGCCAGCAGCCGCGCCTTGCGCAGTTCCGTGCCGCGCAGCGTCCGCGACAGGTCCCTGAACGCCCGGGCCTGGCTCCGGTGGCGGCCGAAACCCTTGATGATGCGGATGCCGAGCACGCTCTCCTCGACGACCGTGGTCAGGTCGCCGACCTGGTCCTGGGCCCGCCGGGCCACCTGCGCGTACCGCTTCTCGAAGACCAGGCAGGTGATCATCACGGGCACGGCGGGTCCGAGGACGACGAGCCCCAGTGTCCAGTCCTGGAGCAGCATGATGACCACGCCCACGACGATCGTCACCCCGTTGACCAGCAGGAACGTCAGGGGGAAGGCCAGGAACTGGCGCAGCAGCATCAGGTCGGTGGTGCCGCGGGACAGCAACTGCCCCGAGGCCCACCGGTCGTGGAAGGCCACCGGCAGCCGCTGGAGGTGCCGGTAGAGTCCCGCCCGCATGGACGCCTCGACATGGGTGAGCGGACGGGCCACCAGCCACCGCCGCAGTCCGAACAGCAGGGCCTCCGCGAAGCCGAGCAGCAGCAGGTACAGCGCGCCGAGCCACACCCCGGCGGGGTCCCGCCCGGCGATCGGCCCGTCGACCATCCACTTCAGGACGAGCGGGATCACCAGGCCCACGCAGGAGGCGAGTATCGCGACGAACGCGGCGCTGAACAGCCGCGCCCGCGCGGGCCGCACGTACGGCCACAGGCGCAGCAACGAGCGCACGGCGGAACGGTCCTGGGCGGGGGCGGGTGTCGTGGCCATCAGCAGCGAGCCTACGGATCGCCACTGACACTGCCCACCGAGTTTCCGCCGGACCGGTCTCGGTCCTTGGTCCTACGACCTGGGGGAACGTTCGACGGGGCGTACGGCTGCACCGGTCACGCCGTTACTGCTGCACCCGTCGGGCCGTACTGCCGCACCCGCGTGACCGTACGACGGCAACCCGCCGGGTCGTACGGCCGCATCAGCCGATCGGCCGATGCCCGTTCGAGCGTGACGGCCGATGTGCCGGGCCCCGCCCCACCGGGACCCTCTTCGTATGCCGACCGCACCAGTCATCGAAGTCACCGAACTGCGCAAGAGCTACGCCGGCCGCCGCGCCGTCGACGGAGTCTCCTTCGCCGTGGAGGAGGGCGAGATCTTCGGGATCCTCGGCCCGAACGGCGCCGGGAAGACCACCACCGTGGAATGTGTGGAAGGGCTGCGTGTGCCCGACTCCGGCCGCGTCCGGGTCGCGGGGCTCGACCCCGTCACCGAACACGAGGCCACCCGCCGGGTGCTCGGCGCGCAGCTCCAGGAGAGCGAACTCCAGGCCAAGCTCACCGTCCGCGAGGCGCTGGAGCTGTACAGCGCCTTCTACCTGAGCCCGCTCGACTGGCGGCCCCTCGCCGAACGCCTCGGTCTGACCGCCAAACTCTCCACCCGCTTCGCCAAGCTCTCCGGCGGCCAGAAGCAACGGCTGTTCATCGCGCTCGCCCTGGTGGGCAACCCGAGAGCAGTCGTCCTGGACGAGCTGACCACCGGACTCGACCCGCGCGCCCGCCGCGACACCTGGGAGCTGATCGAGGACGTCCGCGCGAACGGGGTGACCGTGCTGCTCGTCACCCACTTCATGGAGGAGGCGCAGCGGCTGTGCGACCGGATCGCCGTGATCGACAAGGGCCGGGTGGCCGCCCTCGACACCCCGGCCGGGCTGATCCGCCGCTCGGCGGGCGCCACCATCATCAGCTTCACCCCGTCCGCGCCTCTGGACGAGCGTGATCTCGGCGCGCTCCCCGCGCTCGCGTCCGTCGAGCACAAGGACGGCCGCGTCATCCTGTCCGGCACCGACGAGACCGTCAACGCCGTCATCACCCTGCTCGCCCGCACCCGCGTCACGGCCCACCAGCTCCGGGTCACCGACGCCACGCTGGACGACGCGTTCCTCGACCTCACGAAGGAGGCGGCGGCATGAACACCGCCCTCGTCAACACCGCCGTACTGAAGAGCGAGATCCGCCTCTTCCGCAGAGAGCCCGGCGCTCTCTTCTGGATCCTGGCGTTCCCCACCCTGCTCCTGGTGATCCTCGGCTCGATCCCCTCCTTCCGGGAGGCCGATCCGGACTTCGGAGGGCTGCGCCCGGTCGACGGCTACGTCCCGGTGTGCGTGCTGCTCGGGCTGATCATGGCCGGGATCCAGGGCATGCCGCAGACCCTCACCGGTTACCGGGAGCGCGGCATCCTGCGCCGGATGTCCACCACGCCGGTCCGGCCCGCCGCCCTGCTGTCCGCGCAGATGCTGCTGTACGGCGGGGCCGCCCTGGTCTCGGCGCTGCTCGCTCTCACGACCGGCCGGCTCGCCTTCGCCGTCCGGCTGCCCCGCCAGGGCTTCGGATACGCCCTCGCCCTGATCCTGGCCGTGCTCGCCGCCCTCGCACTGGGCTCGGTGATCTCCGCGCTGTCCCGGTCGACGAAGATCGTCGGTGCCATCGGGTCGGCCGTCTTCTTCCCCGCCATGTTCTGCGCGGGCGTGTGGATGCCCGTGCAGACGATGCCGGACGTCCTGGCCCGGTCCGTCGGCTTCACGCCCTTCGGCGCGGCGGCCGAGGCCCTGAACCAGGCCGCGGCGGGGCACTGGCCCGGCTGGGGCCACCTCGGGGTGCTGGTGGCCTGGACCCTGCTGCTGACGGCCGGGGCCGTGCGCTGGTTCCGCTGGGAGTAGGCGGAAATCCGTGCACAATGGCGCGATGACCCCGGTGGACGAACACATCGAGCACCGGCAGAACCAGTTCCACACCTGGGGTGTCTACGGGCTGCTCGCCGTCTCCGCCCTCCTGTCGGTGGCCTCGCACGAGCTGATGGTGAGCCCGGCCGAGTGGTACGCGGGCGGTGCCCTGCTCGTCGCCGCGGTGCTGCTCCAGCTGTGGCACGGGCCCCGCTGCGGCCGCCGCACCCCGTCCCCGCGCGGGACCGCCTACTACGCGCTGCGCTGGGCGCTCTCCTTCGCCCTCACCTGGCTGAACCCCTTCTTCGGGTTCTACGCGTCCGCCGGCTACTTCGACAGCGACGAACTGATCGCCGGACGGCGCCGGCAGTGGCTCGGCCTGCTCGCCACCGTGGTCGTGGTCGCGGGCTCGCAGTCCGGCGGGATGCCGATCGACGGCCCGGTGCAGTGGCTGCTGTTCGGCGTGCTGCTGGCCACGAACTTCGGCCTGCTGACGGTGGTCGGCCACATCGCCCAGCAGGAGGAGCAGCGCTCCCGTGAGCGGGCCGTCACCATCACCGAACTGGAACGCACCAACACCGCCCTGCAGCAGGCCCTCGACGAGAACGCCGCCCTGCACGCCCAGTTGCTCGTCCAGGCACGGGAGGCGGGTGTCGCCGACGAGCGCCGGCGGCTGGCCGCCGAGATCCACGACACCATCGCCCAGGGCCTGACCGGCATCATCGCCCAGCTCCAGGTCGTCACGAACGCCCCCGACCCGGCCACGGCCCGCACCCACCTCGAACGCGCCTCGGACCTGGCCCGGCACAGCCTCGGCGAGGCCCGCCGCTCCGTGCACAACCTCGCCCCGGTGGCGCTGGCCGACGCCGGACTGCCGGAAGCGCTGAAGAAGACGGTCGCCGAATGGGGCGAACGGACGGGGGTGCGCGCCGAGTTCACGGTCACCGGCACCGACGAGCACCTCCACGAGGAGATCGCGGCCACGCTCCTGCGGATCGTCCAGGAGGCCCTCTCCAACACCGCCCGCCACGCTGCCGCGGGCCGTGCCGGAGTCACCCTGTCCTTCCTCGGCGAGGAGGTCATCCTCGACATCCGCGACGACGGCCACGGATTCGACCCGCTCGCCGTCCCCGAACGCACCCGCGCCGGCGGCTTCGGCCTCGACGGCATGCGCGCCCGCGCCGAACGCGTCGCCGGGTCCCTCACGGTCGAATCCGAGCCGGGCCACGGTACGGCGGTCTCCGCTCGCGTACCGTTGGTCCGCCATGACTGAACACGCCGCGACGGGGGCCGCCCCGATCACCCTGCTGATCGTCGACGACCACCCCGTCGTCCGGGACGGCCTGCGCGGCATGTTCGAGTCCGCGCCCGGCTTCCGGGTCCTCGGGGAAGCGCCGAACGGCGTCGAGGCGGTCGCGCTCGCCGCGGCCCTCGACCCGGACGTGATCCTGATGGATCTGCGCATGCCGGGCGGCGGGGGAGTGGACGCCATCCGCGAACTGACCCGCACCGGCGCCCGCGCCGAGGTCCTCGTCCTCACCACCTACGACACCGACTCCGACACCCTGCCCGCGATCGAGGCGGGCGCGACGGGCTACCTGCTGAAGGACGCCCCGCGCGACGAGCTGTTCTCGGGGGTGCGGGCGGCGGCGGAGGGCCGTACGGTCCTGTCCCCCGCGGTCGCCTCGCGCCTGGTCTCCGCGGTGCGCGCCCCGGGCAACGAGCCCCTGTCCGCCCGTGAGCGCGAGGTGCTCGCCCTGGTCGCCAGGGGCACGTCCAACCGCGAGATCGCCCGCGAACTGTTCATCAGCGAGGCGACGGTCAAGACCCATCTCACCCACCTGTACGCCAAGCTGGGCGTCAAGGACCGCGCGGCGGCGGTCGCGACGGCGTACCAGCGGGGGATCCTCGGCTAGGCCGGCTGGGCCGGGTAGGGCAGCAGGGTTCGGTCGGTCCTCTCCCAGGCGGCCTTGAGCTCGGCGAGCAACTCCGGTCGGTCCGGGGCGAGATCGGCCTGTTCGCGCTGGTCCTCGGCGAGGTCGTACAGGTGGTCCTTGCCTGCGGCGTCCCGGTAGTACTTCCAGTTTCCCCGCCGCAGCGCCCGGTTGGCCCGCACACGCCAGAACAGGTCGTGCTCCGACGGCTGCTCGCCCCGCAGCAGGTATCCGGCCAGGCTCGCACCGTCCAGCGGGTAGGCCGGATCGGGTCGCGCGCCGGCCACCTCCAGGAAGGTCGCGGTCCAGTCGGGGGAGAGGTTGGGCGCGTGACTGACCTGGTTGCCGTCGATCCGGTGCGGCCAGCGCACGATCGTCGGCACCCGGATGCCGCCCTCCTGCAGCACGAACTTCTCGCCGCTGAGCGGCCACAGGTACGACCAGCGCTCACCGCCGTTGTCGCTGGCGAAGTACACCAGCGTGTGCTCCTCCTGCCCCGAGCGGCGCAGCGCCGTGAGCACCTCGCCGACGGCCGCGTCCAGGCTCTGCACCATCTCGGTGTACTTGGCGACCGAGCCGCCGTCGTGGTGGTTGAGCGCGGCCGACACCTCCGCCCGGCTCTTCGCGTTCCGGATCTTCTCCGCGATCTCGGCGCCGGTCTCCTCGTCGCCCTCGGCGAGCCAGGGCCAGTGCGGGGTGGTGAAGTTGAGGTTGAGCAGCCAGGGCTTGTCGTGGTCGCGGCTCACGTACTCCACGGCCCGTTCGGTCAGGACGTTCGTGTAGTAGCGCAGGTCCTTGTACTCGGCGTCGCCCTCGTAGAGGTCGTACTCGCCGAGCTGCCCCAGCTTGGAGAAGTACTCCAGCACGCCCCCGTGGTTGCCGAAGAACTCGTCCCAGCCGGACTTGGTGGGGCTGTAGTCGGGGAGCCAGCCGCAGTGCCACTTGCCGATGAGCGCGGTGGCGTAACCGGCCTTCTTCAACAGCGAGGCGAGGGTCGGGTGGTTCGGGTCGAGCCCTTGGGCCCTGTCGGCGATCGGCTCGGCCAGTCCGCCCTTCGTACGTCCCGGATAGCGGCCGGTGTAAAGGCTGAACCGGGTCGGCGAGCAGGTGGCGGAGCCCGAGTAGGCGTCCGTGAACCGCACTCCCTGACGGGCGAGCCGGTCCAGGTTCGGCGTGCTGATGTGCGGGGCGCCGTAGGAGGACAGATCGGCCCAGCCGAGGTCGTCGCCGAGGATGACCAGGAGGTTGGGGCGCTGTCCAAAGGCGGCGCCGGGCCGGGCCCGGAAGGGGCGCTCGGCCGGAGCCGCCTCGGCGGCACCGGCCGTACCGGCTACGGCGCCCACGGCACCACCGCCGACGAGAGCACCGAGGGCACGACGGGAAATTTCGGGCATGCGGAGGTCCTGGAGGGTCCGAGGGAGGAGTGGGGGGAGCCGAGGCTCAGCAACGACGCTGCCAGCGGTGCGACGGCGGGGTCAAGAAGATCCCCGCCGCGTTCACGCACCCGCAACGCGGCGCGACAATCCCCGGCACCGCCCCTCCCGCTGACCGGCGCCACGGCACCTCAGCGCACCGCCGCCCGCGTCGGCATGGCCCGCCTCGCTCTGGCGGCCGATTGGCGAAAGGGCGCCTCGGCAGGCCGTCCGCAGGGCACTGCCGTCTGCGTCGGCATGGTCCGGCTTCGCTCTGGCGGCCGGTGGCGAGACGGTGCCTCGGCAGGCCGTCCGCGGGGTACTGCCTCTCGCGTTGGCATGGCCCGGCTTCGCTCTGGCGGCCGATTGGCGAAAGGGCGCCTCGGCACGCCGTCCGCGGGGTACTGCCTCTCGCGTTGGCATGGCCCGGCTTCGCTCTGGCGGCCGATTGGCGAAAGGGCGCCTCGGCAGGCCGTCCGCGAGGCACTGCCGCCTGCGTCGGCACGGCCTGGCCTCGCTCTGGCGGCCGGTGGCGAGACGGCGCCTCGGCACGCCGTCCGCGGGGTACTGCCTCTCGCGTCGGCATGGCCCGGCTTCGCTCTGGCGGCCGATTGGCGAAAGGGCGCCTCGGCAGGCCGTCCGCAGGGCACTGCCGTCTGCGTCGGCATGGCCCGGCTTCGCTCTGGCGGCCGATTGGCGAAAGGGCGCCTCGGCACGCCGTCCGCGAGGCACTGCCGCCTGCGTCGGCATGGCCCGGCCTCGCCCTCTCGGCCGGTTGGCGAAACGATGCCTCAGCCTGCCACCCGCAGCAGCAGCACCGCCCGCGCCGGCATGGTGATCTCCGTCCCCGCGCGGTGCTCCACGCCCGGCGCCTCTCCCTGCTCCTCCAGGCTCGTGTCCACGACCACCTCGTACCGCTCGGCCCACGGCGGCCCCGGCAGCGCGAAGTTCACCGGCCCCTCGCCCGCGTGCAGGACGGCCAGGAAACTGTCGTCGAGGATCTGCTCCCCGCGTTCGTCGCGGCCCGGGATGTCCCGGCCGGACAGATACATGCCGAGGGTGGCCGCCGGCGCGTACCAGTCCTGCTCCGTCATCTCCGTGCCCCGGGACGTGAACCAGGCCAGGTCGCGCAGCCCGTCCGCGGTCTGCGCCCGGCCCGAGAAGAACGCCCGGCGCCTGAGCACCGGGTGGCGGTGGCGCAGCGCGATCAGCCGGGAGGTCAGCGCGAACAGCGCCTGCCAGCCCGGGTCCTCCAGCAGCCCCCAGTCCACCCAGCTGATCTCGTTGTCCTGGCAGTAGGCGTTGTTGCTGCCGCGCTGGGTGCGGCCCATCTCGTCGCCCGCGACCAGCATCGGCACGCCCGTCGACAGCAGCAGCGTGGTCAGGAGGTTCCTGAGCTGGCGCCGCCTGAGCGCCCGTATCCCCTCGTCGTCCGTCTCGCCCTCGGCGCCGCAGTTCCAGGCCCGGTTGTCGTCCGTGCCGTCCCGGTTGCCCTCACCGTTGGCCTCGTTGTGCTTGCGCTCGTAGGACACGAGGTCGCGCAGGGTGAAACCGTCGTGCGCGGTGACGAAGTTGACGGACGCGTACGGCCTGCGCCCTCCCCAGGCGTACAGGTCGCTGGAGCCCGACAGGCGGTAGCCCATCTCCCGCACGTCCGGCAGCGCATGCCGCCAGAAGTCCCGTACGGCGTTGCGGTACCGGTCGTTCCACTCCGTCCACAGCGGGGGGAAAGCCCCCACCTGGTATCCGCCCGACCCCACGTCCCACGGCTCGGCGATCAGCTTCACCCGGCGCAGCACCGGGTCCTGGGCGATGACCGCCAGGAACGGGGAGAGCATGTCGACGTCGTGCATGGAGCGGGCCAGCGCCGCCGCCAGGTCGAAGCGGAAGCCGTCGACGCCCATCTCGGTGACCCAGTACCGCAGCGAGTCCGTGATCAGGCGCAGCACGTGCGGCTGGACCACGTGCAGGGTGTTGCCGCAGCCGGTGTAGTCGGCGTAGCGCCGGGGGTCGTCCTGGAGGCGGTAGTGACCCCGGTTGTCGATGCCCTTCAGGGACAGCGTCGGACCGAGCTCCCCCGCCTCCGCGGTGTGGTTGTAGACGACGTCGAGGATGACCTCGATCCCGGCCGCGTGCAGGGCGCGCACCATCCGCTTGAACTCGCCGACCTGCTGCCCGGCCGTCCCGGAGGCCGCGTAGCCCGCGTGCGGGGCGAAGTAGCCGATGGAGTTGTAGCCCCAGTAGTTCCGGAGACCTCTGCGCAGCAGGTGGTCCTCGTGCGCGAACTGGTGCACCGGCAGCAGCTCCACCGCCGTCACGCCCAGCCCGACCAGGTGCTCGATCGCCGCCGGGTGCGCGAGACCGGCGTAGGTGCCCCGCAGCTCCTCGGGGATGTCCGGGTGCAGCCGCGTGAAGCCCTTGACGTGCAGCTCGTAGATCACCGAGTCGGCCCACGGCGTCTTGGGGCGGCGGTCGTCGGCCCAGTCGTCGTCGTCCTGGACGACGACGCCCTTCGGCACGTACGGCGCCGAGTCCCGGTCGTCGCGCACGGTGTCGGCGACGTGCTGCTGCGGCCAGTCGCGGACGTGCCCGTACACCTCCGGCGGCAGGCCGAAGTCCCCGTCCACGGCGCGGGCGTAGGGGTCGAGCAGCAGCTTCGCCGGGTTCCAGCGGGCGCCCGTCCAGGGGTCCCAGCGGCCGTGCACCCGGTAGCCGTAGCGCTGCCCGGGCAGCACGCCCGGAACGAAGCCGTGCCAGATCTCGTGGGTCAGCTCGGCGAGCCGGACCCGCGACTCCTTGCCCGCCTCGTCGAACAGGCACAGCTCCACGCCCTCGGCCCCGCCCGCCCACAAGGCGAAGTTGGTGCCCGCGACCCCGTCCGGACCGACCCGGAACCGGGCGCCCAGCGGGGTCGGCGCGCCCGGCCACGCGGGCACGGTGGGCGGCGGCGCGGCCCTCCGTGCGCCGTTCACGGCGGCGGACTGGCGCCCGTTCCCGGTGGCCCGATGACCGGCCACCGCCTCCTGCTCGGCTGCGCTGGACACCTGTCAGCCTCCCACCGGCTCATGGGACGACGGGGGACAGAGGGTGCGGCCCTGTGCTGCGGCCCGGGTCGCGGCTCCCCTGCGCGTCGTCCTCCCCACTGTTCTGCCCAGAGCGTGGGTCGCACTCACGTTTCCCCGGGGGCGGGCATGGTCGTTTCCCGGGGACGCGACCGGTCGTTGGGCACCCCGTGAGGCACGTACAAGGGCGCGCGCGGCGCGCGAGGGCCGCGCTGGCCGCCGTAGTGACATGGGCAGGGCTCCTGGCCGGGGCCACGGGGTGTACCTCGGACGACGCGGGCGGGATCTCCGGGGCCCCCGGCGCGCCCCCGGCGCCCGAGGACGTCATCAAGGTCTCGCCCGGCCACGGCAGCAGAGGTGTGCGCCCCGGCAGGGAGCTGCGGGTGCGCGTGCCCGACGGCCGGCTGGAGAAGGTGAAGGTCGTCAGGTCGCAGGACGCGCAGGAGACCCCGGTGCCCGGGCACCTCTCCGCCGACGGCCTGACCTGGGAACCCGAGGAGCGGCAGCTCGCACTGGCCGCCAAGTACACGATCGACGCGGTGGCCGTGGACGGCGACGGGCGCCGCTCGGCCCGGCACACCACCTTCACCACCTACGTCCCCGAGGAACGCTTCATCGGCTACGTCGCCCCGGAGAACCGCGCCACGGTCGGCACCGGCATGATCGTCTCCCTGGAGTTCAGCCGGGCGATCACCGATCGCGCCGCCGTCGAACGCGCGGTCCGGGTCACCGCCCGCCCGGCCGTCGAGATCCGCCCGCACTGGTTCGGCAGGACCCGCCTCGACTTCCGCCCCGCGGACTACTGGAAACCCGGCACCCAGGTCACCGTCGCCCTACGGCTGCGCGACGTCGAGGGCGCGCCCGGGGTCTACGGCCTGCAGCACAAGACGTTCTCCTTCACCGTCGGCCGCAGCCAGGTCTCCGTGGTCGACGCCGCCGCGCACTCCATGGAGGTCCGGCGCGACGGCGAACCCCTGGCCACCGTGCCCGTCACGGCGGGCGCGCCGATGAACGCCACGTACAACGGCAAGATGGTGGTCACGGAGATGCTCGACGTGACCCGGATGAACGGTGCCACCGTCGGTTTCAAGAAGCGCGACGGCCAGGGCGAGTACGACATCCCCGACGTCCCCCACGCCATGCGCCTGACCGACTCCGGCACCTTCCTGCACGGCAACTACTGGGCGCACCATTCCGTGTTCGGCCGCACCAACGTCAGCCACGGCTGCATCGGACTGCGCGATGTGAAGGGCGGCAGCTCGGACACCCCGGCCGGCTGGTTCTTCGACCGCAGCCTCGTCGGGGACGTGGTGGAGGTCGTCAACAGCAATGACAAAAAGGTCTCTCCCGGCAATGGGCTCGGAGGCTGGAATATGGGCTGGAATGCATGGAAGGCGGGCAGTGCGGTGAAGTAACCGGACAGTGGGGCGCGTTGACCTGTGATCCGTTGGGACCGAACGGTGACAATCGCGGGCCGCCGGTGCCCGGTGCCTTGTGGTTACTATGCGCCGACGCGCGGGGGACGCGCGGGGTGCGGGCCTGACCAGGCCCTGGGAGGGGAGAACCACGTGAACGGGCGACCGATATCGGGGGCGTCGGTTGGGCGCAGGAACGGAGTGCTCGCGTCGGCGATCGGCGTGCTGCTCCTCGCCGTCACGGCGTGTGGCGGTGGGGGAACCGGCTCCGGTTCCGGCGAGGGCGACAACAAGGGCAAGGACCCGGGCAGCGCGCAGAGCAAGCAGTCCGAGGCGGTCGTCGGCATCACCCCCGAGGACGGGGCGAAGTCCGTCGACACGAGCGGTGCGCTGAAGGTCACCGCGACGAAGGGGAAGCTGACCGAGGTCGAGGTCAAGGACGCCGAGGGCAGGAAGGTCGAGGGCGAGATATCCGGGGACGGCTCCGGCTGGACGCCGTCCACCCATCTGGCCGGTGCCACCAAGTACACGGTCCACGCGGTGGCCAAGGACTCCGAGGGCCGCACGGCCGCGGAGGACGCGGGCTTCACCACGCTGACCCCGGAGAACACCTTCACCGGCACCTTCACGCCCGAGGACGGCTCGAAGGTCGGCGTGGGGATGCCGTTCTCCATCCGCTTCTCCCGGGGCATCACCGCACCGGAGGACGTCGAGAAGGCCATCCGCATCAAGACGGAGCCGGCCGTCGACGTCGAGGGCCACTGGTTCGGCAACGACCGCCTCGACTTCCGGCCGGAGAAGTACTGGAAGCCCGGCACCAAGGTGACCGTCGACCTGAACCTGGACGGCGTCGAGGGCCGCTCCGGCGTCTACGGCGAGCAGGACAAGACGGTGAAGTTCACCATCGGCCGCAACCAGGTCTCCGTGGTCGACGCCAAGAAGCTCACGATGAAGGTCATGCGGGACGGCAAGACCGTCAAGACCATCCCCGTCACCACCGGCCAGCCCGGCATGGAGACCTGGAACGGCCAGATGGTCATCAGCGAGATGCTCACGGTCACCCGGATGAACGGCGAGACGGTCGGCTACGGCGGTGAGTACGACATCAAGGACGTCCCGCACGCCGTCCGCCTGACGACCTCCGGCACCTTCCTGCACGGCAACTACTGGGCGAGCGGCGCCTTCGGCAACTACAACGCCAGCCACGGCTGCATCGGCCTGCGCGACGTGCGCGGCGGCTGGGACAAGAAGGTGCCGGCCGCGTGGTTCTTCAACCACTCGATGGTCGGCGACGTGGTGGTCGTCAAGAACTCCGAGGACCGGATCGTCGACCCGGACAACGGGCTCAACGGCTGGAACATGTCCTGGGAGAAGTGGAAGAAGTAGTCCTTCGACGGCACGAGGGCCCCGGCGCGACGGACCGCACCGGGGCCCTCGGTGTTGGCCTCGTGCTGTGCCGGCCCGGGGGCGGCCCCCGGACCCCCGGCCGGTGGGGTGAGCTGACGGATGCGGCTCGGGAGCGGATGGTTTCTCCTATTTGGGCGCCGCAGCCCTCATCCGCCACCGCCGAATCACCGAGTGAAGCGACGGCCGGCCACCCGAGTCAGCGCCATTCCGGCGGGATGTTGGCCAGTTGACTCAGCAGATCCCAGTCGGCCGGCATCAGCTGCGGCTTGTGCCACTGGGCACCGTGACCGACCCAGTAGCCGCGCAGCTCACGGACTTGCGTCACGGTGTCATCACCGACGCCGGACTCGTTGTAACAGCACCCGCAGATGACATACCGAGGGAACCCGTGCTCGTAGAGAGCCTCCCCGTCGTCCAGCCCGCAGATACGGCAAGCGGTCTCGACCGTGTTCTCCATCAACACAGGCTATCGATCCCATCTGATGCAACGACGTCTCAGCCCCGGGGGGGGCCACCCCCGGACCCCAGGCCGGTGTGACCCACCGCACCGGCCCCAACCCTGTTAGTCCCCGTTAACCTGCTGCCTATGACCGTCTCTCTCGAAGTCGCTGAAGGCGTCGGCACGATCCGTCTCGACCGCCCGCCCATGAACGCGCTGGACATCGCCACGCAGGACCGGCTGAAGGAACTCGCCGAGGAGGCCGCGCGGCGTGAGGACGTCCGGGCGGTGGTGCTCTACGGCGGGGAGAAGGTGTTCGCGGCCGGCGCGGACATCAAGGAGATGCAGGCGATGGACCACACCGCGATGGTGCTGCGCTCCCGCGCCCTGCAGGACTCCTTCACGGCGGTGGCCAGGATCCCCAAACCGGTCGTCGCGGCCGTGACGGGCTACGCGCTGGGCGGCGGCTGCGAACTCGCCCTGTGCGCGGACTTCCGCATCGCCGGCGAGAACGCCAAGCTCGGCCAGCCGGAGATCCTGCTCGGCCTGATCCCCGGCGCCGGCGGCACCCAGCGGCTGGCCCGCCTGGTCGGCCCCTCCAAGGCCAAGGACCTCATCTTCACGGGCCGGATGGTGAAGGCCGACGAGGCCCGCGAGATCGGCCTGGTGGACCGGGTCGTCCCCGCCGGCGAGGTGTACGACCAGGCGCACGCCTGGGCCGCGAAGCTGGCCCAGGGCCCGGCCCTCGCGCTGCGCGCCGCGAAGGAGTCGATCGACACGGGCCTGGAGACGGACATCGACACGGGTCTCGCGATCGAACGGAACTGGTTCGCGGGCCTGTTCGCCACCGAGGACCGCGTACGCGGAATGCGCAGCTTCGTGGAGGAGGGGCCGGGCAAGGCGAAGTTCCTCTGAACATTCCTCCAGGGGCTTGCAATTGACGTGGTGTCTGACCCTGGGTCCCTCGTTGGGGCGGTTTATGGGAGCCTTAAGGCGACCTTAAGCGTGCCGGAACGGGAGAGTCCGGCGATTACCCCGGAATGCGATGTTCCAGCAGGTCAGGCGGGGTGCCGATGGCTTCGAAATGCCTTTGGCATATGACGGATGATCGCTCATCCGCCGTCCGTTCCCCGGGGTGTATTCCCCGGGAACGGCCCCTCGGGGTGCTGCGGGCGGCCATGATGGGGGCATGGCGGGGCTGGAGGGTACGGAACAGCCGCGGGGACACGCACATGCGGCCGCGGCGCGCTGGTCGCCGACCGTCGAGGACGAATACGCGCTCAAAGCGCTGGAGTTGTACGGCAACCCGACGGAGGCAGAGGTTCCACTGCCGTCCCGTCCCGAGTCCGCGGCCACCGCGAGACGGCTCACCCAGGTCGTGATCCTGCGTCACTGGGGACTCACCCCCAAGACCACCGAGGACGCGGTGCTGCTCGTCTCCGAACTGGTCGGCAACGCCGTACGCCACACCGGCGCCCGTGTCTTCGGACTGCGTCTGCACCGGCGCCGCGGCTGGATCCGCGTGGAGGTCCGCGATCCCTCCCGCGGGCTGCCGTGCCTGATGCCGGTGCAGGAGATGGACATCAGCGGCCGGGGTCTGTTCCTCGTCGACAAGCTGGCCGACCGCTGGGGGGTCGACCTGCTGCCCCGGGGCAAGACCACCTGGTTCGAGATGCGGGTCGCCGACCGCTGAGCACGCGCGCGATCCCTCACCCGGTCGCCGGACGGACGAATCATGCGTTTCGCCTCGGAGCCCCATTTAAATGGTGCAATGCGCCCCCAACTCCTCAAGAGCACCCTGGTCGCGGGTGCCGTCCTCGCCGTCCTCGCCGCCTGTGGCACCGGAAGCGGGGAACGGCTCGCCGAGGGGCACGGCACCAAGGCCGCCGTGCCTCTCCCGCCCGAGAAGAAGCCCGTGAAGGGCCTGCCCGGCATGCCGCCCGTCCTGGACCCCGAGGACGTGTACGCGGCCGACCGCCCGAACAAGCTGTCCCCGGTGGTCAAGGACTTCCCGTCCCGGGTCTACGTCCCCAACACCGAGTCCGACACGGTCACGGTCATCGACCCGAAGACGTACGAGGTCACCGAGACGATCGGGGTGGGCCGGCAGCCCCAGCACGTCGTGCCCTCCTGGGACCTGAAGACGCTCTGGGTCAACAACAACCGCGGCCACACGCTGACCCCGATCGACCCGAAGACCGGCAAGGCGGGCAAGGACGTCGAGGTCCACGACCCGTACAACCTGTACTTCACGCCCAACGGCAGATACGCCGTCGTCATGGCCTCCCTCGACCGCGAACTGGTCTTCCGCGACCCGCACACCATGGAGATCAGGAAGACCGTCCCGGTCTCCTGCTACGGCGTCAACCACGCCGACTTCTCCCTCGACGGCCGCTACTTCATCGTCTCCTGCGAGTTCAGCGGCGAGCTGCTGAAGGTCGACACGGAGAAGATGGAGGTCGTCGGTCAGCAGCGGCTGCCGTTCCAGGGCGCCATGCCGCAGGACGTGAAGGTCTCGCCCGACGGCAAGAGGTTCTACATCGCGGACATGATGGCCCACGGCATGTGGGTCCTGGACGGCGACCGGTTCACCGAGCCCACCCTGATGCCCACCGGCAAGGGCTGCCACGGCCTCTACGTCAGCCGCGACTCGCGCGAGATGTACGTGACCAACCGCGGCGAGGGCACGATCTCGATCTTCGACTTCACCCAGGGCAAGCTGACCAAGAAGTGGCAGCTGCCCGACGGCGGCAGCCCCGACATGGGCGGGGTCTCCGCCGACGGCAAGGTGCTGTGGCTGTCGGGCCGTTACGACGCCGAGGTGTACGCCGTCGACACCCGTACCGGCACCCAGCTCGCCCGCATCCCGGTCGGCAGCGGCCCGCACGGCCTCGCGGTCTATCCCCAGCCAGGCCGCTACTCGCTCGGCCACACCGGGGTCTTCAGGTGAGGGGCGGCCGGGTCGTGTGCGGCCCGCCCCGCAGGTCGGTCACCTGTGCGAGGTCACTGATCACGCGCCCCATCAGAAGCAGAACGATCGCTTTTATAGTGGCGACTTGACCTTCACCCTGACGTCAAGGTTGATGCTGCGGCTCATGCACACCTCACCGATTCCCCCCACCGACCGAGGCTCCGCCTGGGCCCTGGCCGTCCTGACCCTGTGCTCGTTCACGCTCGGCACCGGCGAGATCATGATCGCGGGCCTGCTGCCCGACATCGCCGCCGACGCCGGTGTCTCGCTCTCCACCGCGGGCCTCCTCGTCAGCTCCTTCGCCATGACGGTGGTGGTCGGCGGTCCGGTCCTCGCGCTGACCACCGGACGGACGCGGCGCCGCCACCTGCTGATCGCGCTGATGGTCACCTACCTCCTCGGCAACGTCGTGTCCGCCGTGGCGACCTCGTTCTGGCCGCTGGCCATCGGCCGGATCATCGCCGCGCTCGCCCACTCCGCCCTGATGCCGCTGTTCTTCGGTATCGCGGCCGATGTCGTGCCGCCGCACAAGCGGGGCACGGCGGTGGCCCGGGTCTCGCTGGGCTTCAGCCTGGCGATGATCGCGGGACTGCCCATCGGCACCGCCCTCGGTCAGTGGCTGAGCTGGCACGCCACCTTCTGGGCGGTCGCCGCGCTCACCCTCGCGGTCACCGTGCCCGTCGCGGCCCTCGCGCCCGGCACCCTCGCGATCCCCGCGGCCGAGGACCGGGGGCGACTGGCGGAGCTGCGGGTCCTCGGCGACCGCCGGGTGCGGATCGTCACCGGCATCACGGCGCTGTGCGCCGCCGCCTCCTTCACGGCGTACACCTACGTCACACCCCTGCTCACCGACGCCGTCGGTTTCGGCGAGCCGGCGGTCACCCCGCTGCTGCTGCTCTTCGGCATCGGCGGCACGGTCGGCAACCTCATCGGCGGCCGGCTGACCGACCGCTCGGTGCTCGGTGCCGTGTCCGTCTGCGTGGCCGCGCTGGCCGGCTCCCTGCTCCTCCTGGGCGCGACCACATCGTTCAAGGCGCCGGCGGTCGGGTTCCTCTTCCTCTTCGGCGCCGCCTACTACGCGGTCATGCCGGCGGTGAACACGCGGCTGCTGAACGTCGCCTCGCAGCAGGCCCGCACGCTGGCCCTGACCGTGCAGAGCTCGGCATTCAACCTCGGCACGGCACTGGGTGGCTGGCTCGGTGGCCGGGTCATCGCGGCGGGAGCCCCACTGGGCTGGCTGCCCGTGGCCGGCGGCGGGGTCGCCGTGCTCGCCCTGGTGTTCGCACTCGTCGAGGCGGCCGGGGAGCGGCGCCGTACTCCCGCGGCCGGCCCGGAACCGGCCGGCCCGGCCGTGGAGACGCCGAAGGCGGCCTCGAGCACCATCTGACCGGAAACCGAAAGGAGCCCCATGCGCATCGGGGAACTCGCGCACGCCACCGGCACCACCACCCGGGCGCTGCGGTACTACGAGGAGCACGGGCTGCTGCACCCCGAGCGCTCCTCCAACGGGTACCGCACCTACGGGCCTGAGGCGGTGCGGGTCGTGGAGAACATCCGGCTGCTTCTGGCCGCCGGGCTGACCACGGACGATCTGCTGCTCGTCGACGGCTGTCTGCGGGACGAACTGCTGAGCGACCACAGCTGTGTGGACCCCGGCGCCAAGATCGCCGTGTTCGAGCAGCGGCTCGACGTGATCCAGCAGCGCATCGACGACCTCACCCGGGTCCGTGCCCAACTGCTCGACCGGCTCGGCACTCTGCGCGGCCGCACCCACCCGCCCGGAGTCCGGGTCTGCCCGCAGCGGCTCGGTGAGAAGAAGGACAGCACGTGGCCGACGGGCGGCACCCCGCCCGGGCCGCCCCACCGTGGGCAGGGGGCCTGACGGGCGTCAGTACGGCGCTGCGGTCGCCCACCACCACCGGGGTGCCCGGTGCCGCCGCGCCGGAGGCGGGCACGGCCGGTTAACCTGACCTCCGTCAGACCTGCGTCACTGGGACGCACAGCACGAGATGAGGGGCGGATCGGTGGCGGACATCGAGGAAGCACGCAAGCAGTTCGAGCGGATCGATACGGACGGTGACGGATTCATCACCGCTGCCGAGTTCAAGGCCGCCCTGGCCCAGTCGGGTGACTGGAACGTCACCGAGTCGGTCGCCGAGGTCGTCATCAAGACCCGCGACCTCGACGGCGACAAGCGGCTGAGCTTCGACGAGTTCTGGGCCTACCTGAACAAGTAGGCGCACCGCTCGCCCGCCGTGAGCGAAGGGGCCCGGTCCACCATCTCGGACCGGGCCCCTCGCCGTACCCGGAGGACCGGGCCCCTCGCCGGAGTCGGATACCCCCTCACTGCCCCGGAATAGCCCGCCCTCCCCGGGGGTTGACCCAGCTCACGAGACTCCACGAGGCGCTGTTCATCTCCGGAAGGGCGAGGCGAGGACATGAAGATCGGCATCATCGGAGCGGGCAACATCGGCGGCAATCTGACCCGGCGGCTCACCGCCCTCGGTCACGAGGTGTCCGTCGCCAACTCCCGCGGCCCCGAGACGCTCACGGCCCTGGCGGAGGAGACCGGCGCGACCCCTGTGACCGTCGGGGAGGCCGCCCGGGGCGCCGAGATAGTCGTCGTCACCATCCCGCTGAAGGCGGTCCAGCACCTTCCCTCAGGCCTGCTCGACGGCGCGGCGGACGGCGTCGCGGTCATCGACACGGGCAACTACTACCCCCGGCAGCGCGACGGCAGGATCGCCGCGATCGAGGACGACGGCCTCACCGAGAGCCGCTGGACGGAACACCGGATCGGTCACCCGGTCGTCAAGGCCTTCAACGGCACCTACGCGCAGGACATCCTGGACCGCCCGCTCCCCGCCGGCGACCCCGGCCGCATGGCCCTGCCGGTGGCGGGCGACGACGCGGCGGCCAAGCGCAAGGTGCGGGAGCTGATCGACGCGCTCGGCTTCGACACCGTGGACGCGGGCGGCATCGACGAATCCTGGCGCCAGCAGCCCGGCACCCCGGTCTACGGCTTGCGCGAAGGCGTGGCGGGCGTCACGAAGGCCCTGGCGGAGGCGTCCCCGCAACGCACGCCGGAGTTCAGCGGCTGAGGCGTTCGGCTGATCAGGCGTCCCCGGCCCATCTCCGCAGCGCCGCCCTGCTGTCGAAGGCCGCCACGTTCTTGTCCAGCGGGTCGTCGGTGTACTGGTGGAAGCGCCACTTGGCCTTGATGCGCGGTTTGCCCGCCGAGACGTAGTCGGCGATCCACAGGCCGTCGCCCGCGTAGGACGTCGTGTCGACGTTCAGCCAGAAGTCGCGGTTGGCGTAGAGGACGACCCGGTTGTCCGGCCGCAGTTCCTTCAGCTTCCTCAGGAACCGGTCCTTCTCGGCGTTGCTCGCGTGCGTCCCCTCACCGGTCCTCTCCCAGTCGACGGCGAGGATGTCGCCCGGCCGGTCCGGGGCCTTGCCGACGAAGTACTCGGCCTGGGCGGTGATGTTGCCGGGCCACAGGAAGTGGTAGAAGCCGACGACCAGCCCGGCGTCACGCGCGCGCTTGGTCTGGGCGGCCAGTTTGGGGTTGACGTAGGACCGCCCCTCGGTCGCCTTCACGAAGACGAAGGAGAGACCGTCGGTGCTGTAGGAGGAGGACTGGTAGGCGCTCACGTCGATGCCGCGCAGCATGGGGGCTCCCTTGGTGCAAGTGGGGCTGAAGTCCCATCGGGCCGGGGGATGTTGTTATGCCCCGCGACCGTGGCCGTACGCCGGGCGCGAGGGGGCTCGCGACCCGGCGGTGGTGAGCGCCGGTCGGTCTGAGGGTCGGTTCGAGGGTCGGCGTCAGGAGGCGGGGGAGCCCGCCGGAGCCCGGGTCGCGTCGTCGGCGGAGGCCGCCTCGCGCTCCTCCAGGGAGACGTGTTTCGTCTCCTCGCCGAGCAGGAGCGCGATCAGCGTCAGCACCGCCATCGCCGAGAGGTAGACGCCGACCAGCCACGGCGAGCCGTCCCCGGCCTCCCACAGCGCCACGGCGATGAACGGGGCGACCGCCGCCCCGAGGATCGAGCTGACGTTGTACGAGATGCCGGAGCCGGTGTAGCGGACGCTGGTCGGGAAGAGCTCGGGCAGGAGCGCGCCCATCGGTCCGAACGTCATGCCCATCAGGGTGAAGCCGAGGACGAGCCACAGCACCACGCCGACGGTGCCCAGACTGATCAGCGGCACCCAGACCAGTCCGAAGACCATGATCGCGGCGGTGACCCAGATCAGGGTGGTGCGCCGCCCGTACCGGTCCGCGAGCGGACCCGAGGCCAGGGTGAACGCGGCGAAGAACAGCACACCGAAGATCATCATGAGTACGAACGTGGTGTAGTCGTACCCGAGTCCCGGCACGGCGGCGTCCTTCGCGGCGCGTCCGTAGCTCAGCGAGAACGTGGTCATCAGGTAGAAGAGCACGTACGTCGCCAGCATGATGAAGGTGCCCAGGACCAGCTGCTTCCCGTGGCCGCGCACCACGGTGACGAGCGGCAGCCGCCGCACCCCGCCCGACTCGCGGGTCTTGGCGAAGACCGCCGACTCGACGAGCCGGGAGCGCACCCACAGGCCGATCGCGACCATCACCGCGGAGAACAGGAACGGGACCCGCCAGCCCCAGTCGACGAAGGCGTCCGAGGGCTGCGAGGGGTCGGCGCCGGACGTGGACGGCAGCAGCGCGCCCATGACCAGGAACAGGCCGTTGCCGATGATGAAGCCGAGCGGGGCGCCCAGTTGCGGGAAGGTGCCGTACAGGGCGCGCTTGCCGCTGGGGGCGTTCTCGGTCGCGACCAGGGCGGCGCCGCTCCACTCGCCGCCGAGCGCGAAGCCCTGCGCGAGCCGCATCAGCACGAGCAGCGCGGTGGCCGGCCACCCGGCTTGCGCGTAGGTGGGCAGAACGCCGATGAGGAACGTGGCGATGCCCATGGTCAGCAGCGAGACGACGAGTGTCTTCTTGCGGCCGAGCCGGTCACCGAGGTGCCCGAAGACGACGGCGCCGACCGGACGGGCGACCATCGCGGCGCCGAAGACCGCGAAGGACGACAGCAACGCGGTGGTCGGGTCGCTGCTCGGGAAGAACAGCTGGGGGAAGACGAGCACCGCGGCGGTCGCGTAGATGTAGAAGTCGTAGAACTCGATCGTCGTGCCCATGAGGCTGGCGACGAGCACGCGGGACCGCGGGTTGACGGGCGTGCGGGCGGAATCGGTGGCTGGTGCGGGCATCGCTCGGTCTTTCACGTGTGAAACATGGGTGATGCAACGATGTCAGCCGTCTTGTTTTCCGGTACGAACGTCTCGCATGTTGAGATCGTCAACTGGGCAGCCACGCGTCGACGGCGGCCGCCAGTCCGTCCTGGCCGGTGAAGACGTGCCCGTCCATGCCGACGGCCTGCGCCGCGCGGACGTTCTCCTCGCGGTCGTCGATGAAGAGGAAGTCGGCGGGCGCGGCCCGCAGGGCGATGACGCAGTGCTGGAAGGCGGCCGGGTCGGGCTTGGCCGCACCGATCTTGCCGGAGAAGGCGACGTGGTCGAGGTCGTGCAGCCAGGACTGGGCGGCGAGGAAGGCGTCCGCGTGGTCGGCGGGGATGTTGGACAGCAGCGCGACCCGGGCGCGGTTTCGCAGGTTCCGCACGTAGGTCACCATGCTCCTGTCGACGCGGGACCAGCTGTCGATGTCGATGAGCCGCAGTTCTTCGATCGTGTCGGCGTCGGCGGGGCGGGACAGCGCGCGCAGTACGTCGGTCCAGTACGCGGACGCGGTGTGCCGGCCGGCGTCGTAGGGCGGGCGGTGGGTCCAGTAGGCCGTGGTGAAGGCGTCGACGGAGGTGTGGCAGCGGGCGGCCATCTTCTCCAGGGCGCCCGGGCGTTGGTGGCGGGCTATGACCCCGAAGAGGTCGAAGAGCACGATGCGGCGACTGTCGGTGGACATGAGGGTGTCGGTTCCCTTGGGTTGTCGGGGCGTGCGGGTCAGTGCCGGTGGGGCAGGGCGCGGGCGAGCGAGTCGAGTGCGGCCAGGGGGTCGGGCCCCGCCGGGGCGAGAACGACGCTGGTCGCGCCGGCCGCATGACGGGCGTCGATCGCCTTGCGGGCCTGGTCGGGGGTGCCGGCGATGCTCAGCGCACGGACCCAGTCGGCGGGCATCGTCCGGGCGAAGTGCCGGGCGTCGGGGCTGGCGGCGCGGTGTGCGCGCAGTTCCTCGGCGAAGGGCAGGGGGTCGATGTGCGCGGCCCACTGCGGTTCACCGACCGATTCCAGGGAGGCGCGGACGCGGGTCAGGGCGGCTTCCTCGTCGTCGTCCACGGCGGCGGCGTCGTAGACGACGATCTCCGGAGAGCCCGCGGAGGCGTGGGGGCCCAGGTTGCGCAGGGAAGCGGTGATGTAGTCCGGTGCGGCGGGCTCGGCCAGCAGGAGGCCGTCGGCGACCTCACCCGCGACGGCCTGCGACTTGGGGCCGCGGACGCCCAGGATCACCGGGGGGACGAGGTCCGGGGTCTCGGTGATGACGACGCCCTCGCAGCGCACGTACCGGCCGTTCTGGGGGCCGGGCTCACCGGCGATGAGCAGGCGCAGCGCTCTCGCGTACTCCTTGATCAGCGTCAGCGGGCTGGCGGGCCAGGACCCGGCCTGGCGCATCCAGCCGGGCATGCCGTGGCCGATGCCCGCGATGAGCCGGCCGGGGTGGAGCTGGGCGAGGGTGGCCAGTTCCATCGCGGCGAAGGCCACGTTGCGGGCGCCGGCGGGCATGATCCCGATCCCGACGGTGAGGTTCGTGGTGGAGGCCAGGACGGTGGCGGCCTGGGCGACACCGCCGCGCCAGCCGAGGTCCTCCACCACCCAGACCTGGTCGAACCCCAGCTCCTCGGCACGCCGGACATAGGGCAGCACCTCGCCGACGGGGAGGTCGAGCGGCAGCATGACACCGACACGGCCGGGGGCAGGACGTGAGGGGGACTCGGACATCGGGGACTCCTTCGGTCGGCTGAGGACGTTCTTCGCCCCGGCCTCGGGTGAGGCGGGGAAAGGAGAGCTTGTGCGGCACGGCTGTCAGGGACCGTGCCGCACAAGCGGTCAGTGGGGGCCGGCCGCCATCTCGGGCCGGCGGGTGCTGTCGTCGGATCCGGTGCGCAGGACGCCGGCGCCCACGGCCGTGGTCACGCACAGCAGGGTCAACAGGACGAAGGCGTGGTTGAGGGCGACGACGTGGGTCAGCCAGCCGATCACGGCGGGGCCGGCGAGCATGCCGACGTAGCCGAGTCCGGCGACGCGGGAGACGTTGGCCCCGGCGGCGGAGGGATCGGCGTGCCCGGCCGCGCTGAACAGCTGCGGGACGCAGCCGGACAGGCCCAGGCCGAACAGCGCCCAGCCGGTGAACACGGCCCACAACCACGGGCCGAGGACCACGAGGGTGATGCCGACGGCGGCCATGACCGCGCCCTGGCGCAGGATCGCCAGGGAACCGAACCGGGCGACGAAGCGGTCGGCCAGCAGGCGGCCGAGGGTCATCGCCGCGGCGAAGGTGCCGTACGCGAAGGCCGCCGCGCCGGCGGACGCGCCCAGGACGTCCTTCATGTGCAGGGCGCTCCAGTCGTTGGCGGCGCCTTCGCACAGCATCACCATCAGCGCCAGGACGGCCAGCAGCCAGACCCGGCCCGTGGTGCCGCCGCGCCCGCCGGCCTGTGGCGTTCCGTTCTCCTCCGTGGAGCCGGTGCTCCCGACGGCGGGAGCGGCGGGCAGCAGGGCGCGTGCCGAGGCCAGGGCGATCACGACGCCCACGGCTCCCATGGCGGCCATGCTCACCGCAGGGTGCAGTCCGGCGCTCGCCGCGCCCGCTCCGGCGAGTGCGGCGAGGACACCGCCGACGGAGAACGTGGCGTGGAAGCCGGACATGACGGGGCGGCCGTACGCCTTCTCCACGTGTACGGCGTGGGCGTTCATGCTCACGTCCAGACAGCCGTTGCACAGCCCGAAGACCAGCAGCGCGCCGGCCAGCGTCCACGGATCGTGGGCGAGACCGGGGAGGAACAGGGTCGCGCCGCAGAGCACGCCGCCGGCGGGCACCACGACGCGGGTGCCGAGACGGTCGGTCAGCGGCCCCGCCACCTGCATGCCTACGAAGGCCCCGAGCCCGAGCACCACCAGCAGGCCGCCGAGGGTGGCGTGGCTGATGCCCACGCGTTCCTCGATCGCGGGGATGTGCACCACCCAGGTGCCCAGCAAGGTGCCGTACAGGACGAAGTAGACATAGGTCGCCACGCGGGCGGCTCGCAGGGAATGTTCCATACCGCCCAGCGTAACGAACATCTAGCGTGTTCGGAAATCCTGCTAACGAACAGATTTGTTGTTCATTTTCTGGTGGTGTTCAATCGCGGTATGAGCAACGCAGACCGGCACGGGCTGATCGCGAAGGCCGTCAGGGACGCCGGAGACGCGACGGTCCAGGAACTGGCGGAGCTGACCGGCGCCTCCGAGATGACCATCCGGCGCGACCTCGACACCCTCGCCACCCAGGGCGTCCTCGAACGCGTCCGCGGAGGGGCACGCACCCTGCTGCTCCGGGGCGAGGAGCCGCCCTTCGCGCTGCGCGCCCACGAGTCGATCGACGCCAAACGCCGGATCGCCGCCCGGATCTCGGCACTGATCGCCGACGGCGAGAGCGTCCTGCTGGACAGCGGCACCACCTGCCTGGAGGTCGCCCGCCTCCTGCGCGAGCGGCCCGTCACCGTGATGCCCCTGTCCCTGCAGGCCATCCACCTGGTCGGTGAGACACCCGGCCCGGCCACCCTGGTCGTGCCCGGCGGACAGCCCCGGGCCGCCGAGGGAGCCCTCACCGGGCCCCTCACCCTGGCCTCCCTGGCGGCCCTGCGCTTCGACACCGCCGTCATCGGCTGCTGCGGACTGACCGCGGCCGACGGCCTGACCGCCTACGACCTCGACGACGCCGCAGTGAAGAAGGCGGGCATCGCCTCCGCCCGCCGCGTCGTCGCCGCCGCCGACGGCAGCAAACTCGGCCACACCGCCTACGCCCACGTCGGTCCCGCGTCCCTCCTGCACACCCTGGTCACGGACACCACCGCAGCCGCCGGGGAAGTCACCGCGCTCGAGGACGGCGGCACCGTCGTCCAGACCGTCTGACGGGCCGTCCGCTCCGCAGGCGCCTACCGCCCGTGCGGCCGGATCCCGGCTGCACGGGCGGTAGGCGTCACCGGGCGCGGGGCCGTCTCAGAGGTGCTGCTCGGTGGCCCGGATGCGGTCGTATTCCTCCTGGCGCTCGTCCGTGATGTACGCCGGGATCGGGAAGTCCCACCAGCCGGGCACCCAGGGGCCCGCGGCGTCGCGGTCCGTGGGCACCTCGATCAGGGCGGGTGCTCCCGACTGGACCGCCTTGCGCAGGGTCGGCTCCAGGGACGCGGCGTCGTTGACCTTCCACGACTCGATCCCGAAGGCCCGGCCCATGGCCGCGAAGTCGGGGCTGTACGGCGAGCCGTCGGGGTGCGAGAACTCGGTGCCGATGTGCCGCGAGGTCTGCTTGCGCTGGCCGCCGCGGATCGACATGTAGCCCGCGTTGTTCTGGACCACGAAGATCACCGGTGCGTCGGCGGTGACGCTCAGGGCGATCTCCTGGGAGGTCATGAGGAAGTCACCGTCGCCGAGGACGCACACGACGGGGCTGTCGGGCCGGGCGAGCTTGGCGCCGACGGCGGCCGGGATCGCCCACCCCATGGACGAGAAGCCGCCGGAGGTGAGGTGGGTGCGCGGGGAGTAGACCGGGAAGGTCTGCTTGACCGCTCCCTGGGTGTTGCCCGAGCCGGCGACGATGATCGCGTCACGCGGGAGCACGTTGCGCAGGGCGCCGAGCGGGCGCTGGGACGTGAACGGGAAGCGGTCGCTGTCGCGGCGGCCGGCGAGCTTCTCCTCCCAGTCCTGCTTGAGCTGGGCGAGTTCGGCGAGGTACTCGGAGCGGTCGACGCCCTTCGAGGGGAGGGAGTCGACGATCGCGGCCACGGCGCGCTGCGCGTCCGCGACGATGCCCACCTCGGCGGGGTAGTTCTTGCCGATCTCGTGGGGGTCGATGTCGATGTGGATGAGCTTCGCGGGCGGGATGGAGAAGCTGATGCCCTTGGCGTAGCTGGAGGCGGACCAGTCGGTGAAGCGGCAGCCGACCGAGATCACGACGTCGGCGGAGCTCGCGATCGCGTTGCCGGTCATCGTGCCGGTCTGGCCGACGCTGCCGGCGAACAGCTCGTGGTCCTCCGGGAAGGCGCTCTTGCCGTTCCACGTGGTGACGACCGGGATCTGCCACCGCTCGGCCAGCGCGAGGACCTGGTCGGACGCCTCGGACGTGATCGCACCGCCGCCGACCACGATGACCGGCCGGGCGGCCGCGCGCAGCACGTCCACGGCGCGGTCCACGGCCTCCGGGTCGGGGTGCTGGCGGCCGACCGGGATACGCCGCTCCAGGTCGTGGAGGTCCACGTTCGCGGCCTCGGCCTGTACGTCCATGGGGACTTCGAGGTGCACCGGGCCCGGGCGACCCGTCAGCATGGAGTTGAAACAGCGGTGCAGGACGAAGGGGAGCTCCTCGACCCGGGTCACGACCCAGTGCCGTTTGCTGACCGCCTCGGCCACCTTGGGGAAGTCGTTCGCCGTGTAGCGGTCGAGTTCCTGCAGCAGTCCGTGGCCACGCATGTGGGTGGGCGGGCCGCCCGTGACGACGAGAACACTGGTGGAGTCCGTGAACGCGGTGCCCATGCCGATGACGGTGTTGCTCGCGCCGGCGCCGATGGAGGTCACAGCGGCCTGCGGGCGGCCGGTGACGCGGTAGTAGCCGTCGGCGAGGTGGACGGCGCTCTGCTCGTGGAAGGTCTGGATGAAGGGGATCCTGGACTCGTCGTCGAGGAAGGCGTCGGTCAGTGACCAGATGCCGTGGCCGGGGATGCCGGCGACGACGTCGACCCCGTAGTTGCGCAGGGTCCGCGCGACGATCTGGCCTCCGGTGAGGACAGGCATGGTGTGCTCCCAATCAGCTCGGTTCGAAGGGGGTCAGGCGTCCTGACGGGCGGCCCAGGCGAAACCCTGTGTGCACAGGCGGGTGACGTCCGGGTTCTGGAGGTCGTCGAGGTCGTGTCCGACCGCGCTGTAGAAGACGCGGCCCCGTCCCCAGGTCCGGGTCCAGGCCTGAGGGATCGTCTTTCCCTCCAGCCACGGCAGGTGTTCGCCGGTGAAGGTGGACTCGGCCAGGACGTGGTTGTTGGGGTCGACGGACATGTAGTACTGCTCCGACGCGACCTGGAAGTCCTTCACCCCGGCGGTGATCGGGTGGCCGGTGTCGGTGAGGGTGACTGCGTAGGGGTACTTCACGCCTTCGCCGGCGGGGTGTTCGAGGAAGCTGCCGCCGATGAGCCAGTGGTACTTCAGGCTCGTGCGGAACGCGGCGGCCGCGCCGTGCCAGGCGGCGATCCCGGTGCCGTTCTCCACCGCCCCCAGCAGGTTGGCCTCCTGGGCGGCGGTCAGCCCCTCGGACAGCAGCGCGTTGTTCCAGTTGAGCGCGATGAGGTCGTAGCCGGTGAGGTCGGCGTCGAGCGCGAAGATGTCGTTGGTCTCGTCGACGTCGAATCCGAGGTTCTTGAAGATCGGGAGGGCCCATTCCTCGGCCACCTGGTAGGGCTTGTGCCCCGGCCAGCCTCCGTACAGATACAGAACGCGGGTCATGCGGTGTTCCCTCCGGTCGTACGGGACAGGGCCGCGGCGCGGCTGCGCAGCCGCTCGGCCACCTCCATGGCGTCGCCTTCCGGCGCAGTCGACTTGCGCTCCGGCTTCGCGGCCAACAGATACACGAGCCCCACGGCCGAGACGACGAGGAACCCGATGAGTGCGACCCACCGGTCCACGAACGGGGTTCCGGAGTCGCCGGTGGGCATGGCGAGAAGAACCATCCCGAGCACGCCGTAGACCAGAGCCGCCACGTTGACCAGGAAGCCCCAGCGGCCGAGGGTCCAGGCTCCGGCGGGACGCCAGCCCTTCAGGCGCATGCGCAGCGCGGCCAGTACGACCATCATGAACGCCGCGTATCCGGCCAGCATCTGGAACGCCGCGATCTTGGTGAGGGAGTCGGGCGAGTAGTAGACGAACACGAAGAGCAGCAGCGGCAGGACGTTGACGGCCAGCAACGCGTTCAGGGGGACGCGGTGCTTGCGGGTGATCTGCGAGAAGACGCGGGAACCCGGGAACATGTCGTCGCGGGCGAAGGAGAAGACGATCCGGCTCGCGGCGGCCTGCTGGCTCATCACACCCGCGATGAAGGACGTCATGATCACCGCCAGCACCACCTTCGTGCCTATGGTGCCGACCGAGCTCTGCAGGATCGAGGGGATCGGGTTGGTGTCCTTGCCCGAGAGGATCGAGGCGAGGTCCGGAGCCGCCAGTGCGTAACCGACGAACGCGAACAGCGCGGCCACTCCACCGACGGCCACGGTCAGCTGCATGGCCCGCGGGATGCTGCGGGAGGGGTTGGGAACCTCCTCCGCGATCTCGCCGCACGCCTCGAAGCCGTAGAAGAGGAAGAGCCCGACGAGCGAGGCGGCGATGAAGGCCATGACGTAGCTGTCATGGGTGGAGCTGCTGGCCTCGAAGAAGATCGAGACGGAGTTGTGCCGTTCGAAGATCAGCAGGTAGAAGCCCACGAGGACGATGCCGATCAGTTCCGCGGCGAGTCCGATCTTGGAGATCAGAGCCAGGGTCCTGGTGCCGAAACAGTTGCAGATCATGCAGACGGCGGTCACACCGATCGCGATCCACAGGCGCTGGGCGGGGGTGGAGCTGATGGCGGGCTCGGCAGCGGTTCCGGCGAAGAGGCTGGCCGCGAAGTCCGAGCTGAACAGTGCGGTGCTGGTGATGCCGATGGTGATGCAACAGATGTACGTCCACGCGTTGAACCAGGCATAGCGCCCGTTCCAGAGCCTTCTGACCCACTGGTAGAGCCCGCCCGCGAGCGGGAACTGCGAGACGACCTCTCCGAAGACCAGCGCGACCAGGAACTGTCCGGCCCCGACGATGCCGATCCAGAAGATGGACGGTCCGCCGGCGGTCGCCAGACCGACCGCGAAGAGGGCCACGACGCCGACGAGGGGCGAGAGGTACACGAAGCCCAGGGCGAAGTTCCCCCAGAGGCTGACCTTGCGGTCGAACTTCTGCTCGTAGCCGAGTACGGCGAGCATTTCCGCGTCCGCGGCCGACGAGACGGGAGTCGCGGTCCCGCCCGAGGGGCCGCCGGGGGTGGATGTGGGCGCCGCGTGCGCCTCGTTGTCCGTAGCTGACATGACGATCTCCGTGGGTTGAGAGGGAAAAGCTCCTTGTCGAACGACTGCCGTGACCCGTTTGCGGTCCGGCATAAGTCGCGATGGGCCATCGCGGTTCAGCCCTGCTCGAAGGTGTGGTCGGTCCAGTCCAGCCGGGCCGATCCGTAGCGCGCGGCGCGGACGTCCCCCGAGCGCGCGTGTCCCTCGAAGTTCTCGATGCGCGAGGCCCTGCCACAGATCTCGCCGAGCCGGGCACTGGAGCCGGCGTCCCTGATCTCCTGGTAGGTCATGGTCTTGAGGTACTTGCCGACCCAGAGGCCGCCGGTGTAGCGGGCCGCCCCCAGGGTGGGCAGCACGTGGTTGGTGCCGATGACCTTGTCGCCGTACGCGACGCACGTCTTGTCCCCGAGGAACAGGGCGCCGTAGTTGCGCATCCGGTGCAGCGCCTCGCGGGGCTCGGCGGTGAGGATCTGGACGTGCTCGCTGGCGTACTCGTCGGCGAGTTCGTAGGCGGCGTCCAGGGTGGGGACCACGATCACCTCGCCGTGGTCGCGCCAGGCACGCCCGGCGACCTCTCCGGTGGGCAGGTCCGGCAGCAGCTTGTCCACCCAGGCGATGGTCTGCCTGCCCACCTCCTCGGAGGTCGTGATGAGAACCGTCGGGGAGTCGGGTCCGTGCTCGGCCTGGGACAGCAGGTCCGTCGCCACCACGAACGGGTCCGCGGTGTCGTCCGCGACGATCAGTACCTCCGTCGGTCCGGCGAAGAGGTCGATCCCGACCTCGCCGAAGAGCTGGCGCTTGGCCTCCGCCACATAGGCGTTGCCGGGGCCGGCGAGCATGTCGACCGCGTCGATCGTCTCGGTGCCCAGCGCCAGCGCGGCCACGGCTTGGACACCGCCCATGACGTAGATCTCGTCCGCCCCGGCCAGATGCATCGCGGCGATGCTGACGGGCGGCGGAGCACCCCGGTCCGGCGGAGTCGTCGCGGCGACCCGTCCGACCCCCGCGACCTTGGCCGTCAGGACGGTCATGTGGGCCGACGCCGTGAGGGGGTAACGGCCGCCGGGCACGTAGGCGCCGGCCGCGCCGATGGGGATGTTGCGCTGCCCCAGGAACACGCCGGGCAGCGTCTCCACCTCGAAGTCGGTGAGGGAGTCCCGCTGCGCCTGGGCGAAGCCGCGGACCTGCTTCTGGACGAACCGCAGGTCGTCGAGGACCGTCTCGGGGACGGAGGAGACGACGGAGGCGATCTGGTCCGGACCGAGCCGGTAGGACTCCGGGCTCCAGTCGTCGAACTTCTGCGACCAGCGGCGCACGGCGGCGTCGCCGTTGGCCCGTACGTCGGCGATCACGTCCGCGACGGTCTCGACGATTTCCGGACGGCTGGTCCGCGACGTCTTCACGGCGACAGGAGCCTTGATGGTCTTGTGTTGGGCTGACACTCTGCACTCCTTGCACGGGGTCGTGCCTGCGGGCTTGCCCTGAAGTCTGGGGAAACGGGGGGTGGGACGACAGGCACAGTGTGTGCAATATTGACCGGGGGTTCTGCACACACCGAGGTCGTGGATCATGGCTCAAGTCCTGACGGTGCGCGCCGCGCTGGAGCTCGAGGTGTTCACGCGCACCGCCGTGCGTGTGTATGCCGGGGAGAGGAATCTGGACCGTCCTGTGCGCTGGGTGCACACCGGTGAGATCCCGGACATCCACCGCTTTCTCACGGGTCAGGAGATGCTGCTGACGGCCGGCCTCGGCATGGGCGCGACGCAACTGGAGCAGCGTGCCTTCATCCGGCGCCTCGCGGACGCCCACGCGGCCGTCCTCGTCGTCGAACTGGCCGGGCGCATGTTCGACTCCATGCCGGAGGCCGTGATCGAGGAGGCGGAGGCGGTCGGCCTCCCCCTGGTGGGACTCTCCGACGAGATTCCCTTCGTCGAGACGTCGGCCCAGGTCCACGAGGTCCTGGTCGGCATGCGCGTCAAGCAGCTGATCGCCGAGGAGGCCACCAGCCAGGCGTTCATGGATCTCCTCCTGGCGGACGAGGACTACGTCGGCGTGGTCAGAGAACTGGCGCGTCGCACCGGGCACCCCGTGGTGCTGGAGGACGTCGCCCATCAGATGCTGGCGTACGGAGGCGCGACGCCGGAGGCCGACCGGATCGTGGACGAGTGGAGTGCGCACTCCCGGGCGATCCACGAACGCCACCCCTCGCTCGCGGCGCAGCGCCCCGAGGTCCCGACCGCCTCGGCGGCCTCGTTTCGCGAGGTCGCGCCGTGCGCTCGCCAACCCGTGGTGCTCAGGGGCGAGTCGTGGGGGTGGCTCCACCTCCTGCACGGCGGAAGGCAGCCGAGCCCGCCCGAACTGCGCACGCTGGAGCGGGCCGCCGCGGCCGTGGCGATCTCGCTGCTGAGCGAACGGGAGAGCGGCGCCCGCGCCTCCCAGCGCCAGACGGCGCTGCTCAACCGGCTTCTGCTCGGCGACGTCACAGGAGAGCGGTTCGTGACCCTCAGCCTGGCGCTCGGCCAGGACCTGCGCGGGCGGGACCTCGTCGTCGTCACGGCATGGGCGGGGGACGAGGAGCCCGTCAAGGACCACATCCTCGCCCGTCTTCTGGAGGAGGCCGGCTGGCCCGCCGTCGTGGGCGACACCGGAGACTTCGACGTGGCGGTCGTGGGCCTGCCCACCCGCGCCGACGCCGGCCATGTGCGGACCCTGCTGACCGATCACGGGGTTAGGGGTGGCATCAGCCGCGTCGTGGAGCCGGCGGTGCTTCCGCTGGCACTGCGCCAGAGCCGCAGCGCGGCGTCCGTCGCCGCGGCGGCCTCGACCACGGAAGTGCGTCACTTCGACGACCTCGGAGCGCTGCGCCTCCTCGTCGCGCTCTCCGAGGGTCCCGAGCTCAGGCGTTACGTCGAGGACGAACTCGGTCCGCTCCTCGAGCACGACGCACTGGCGAAGAACCCTCTGCTGCCCACCCTCCGCACGTTCCTCGACTCCGGTGGCAACAAGGCACGGGCCGCGGAGGAGCTCTTCATCCAGCGCCGCACCCTCTACCACCGCCTCGACAAACTCTCCGAGATCCTCGGCCTCGACCTCACTCAGGTCAGCAACCAGCAGCGGCTGCAACTGGCCGTGCGCGGAAACGACCTGCTGCGCAAGCCGACCTTGCGGCGGACCTGACCTGCGGCGGGCCGGGCCGCTACGGCGTCAGCCCTTCGTCGCCCTGGCGAGGGACGGGGCGATGCGCAAGGCGTTCGCCCCGATCGTCAGGGCCGGGTTGAGCGCCGCGGAGGACGGGAAGAACGACGAGTCGGCCAGCCAGAGGTTCTCGACGTCATGGCTGCGGCACAGGGGGTCCAGCACGCTCTGCGCCGGGTCGTCGCCCGCCACGGCCGTTCCGCACATGTGGGAGTTGGTCTCGATGCCCATGCGCTGGGTGAAGATCAGCGGATAGCCGGACGTGCGGACCGCCCGGGTCACCCGGCGCACCAGTTCGTGGTGGGGGCCGAGGTTGGTCGGCGTCCAGTCGATGAGGATGCGCTCGCCGTCCACGCGCACCCGGTTGTTCCGCGACGGGAGGTCCTCGGTCGTCAGGTAGATGTCGAGGCTCCTGGCCGCCATGAACTTCAGTGCCCAGGTCGGTGCCCACGGACGCGCGGGCTTGAGCATGGGGGCCTGCAGCTTGCCCAGCATCTGGAGGTTCCCGAGCGGGAAGCGCGTCCCGGGTCCGGCTTCGTAGAAGTCGTTCAGACCGAGGGTCTTCTGCCACTGCGTGGGGTTGGTCCGCAGCGGGTTGACCCCGACGAAGAACGTGCTGTTGTGGACCATGTAGTTGCGGCCCAGCAGTCCTGAGGAGTTGCCGAGACCCTGAGGGTGCGCGTCGTCGGCCGAACGCAGCAGCAGCGCGGCCGAGTTGACGGCACCTCCGGCGAGGGCGAAGGTCTTGGCGTTGATCCGGACGGTGCGGCCCGCGTGCCATGCCTCGGCGGCGACGACCTTGCGGCCGTCGGGGGAGGTGATCAGGCGGGTGATCTCCGCGCCCGTGAGGATCTTCACGCCGTCGCGCAGCGCGGGGAGGAGGAGCCGGTTCTCGGCGTCCGACTTCATGCCCGTCTCGTCCGGACAGCCGTCGGCGGTCGTCACGGCGGCGCGATCGGCCTGCGTGCTGAGGTTCAGGGCGTTCGGCGTGTGGAACGGATGCAGGCCCTGCCTGCGCAGCGACCGGGAGAACCGCTCGATCTCCGGTTCGTGCTGGAGCGCCGGATACGGGTAGGGCTTGGAGCGAGGCGGCTCGGTCGGGTCCTCGCCGGTCTGCCCGTGCACCTGGAGCAGATGCTCCATGACGGTGTAGAAGGGCTCCAGGTCGTCGTAACCGAAAGGCCAGGCTTGCGAGACGCCCTCGTGGTGTTCCACCTCGGTGAAGTCACTGCGCCGGAAACGGGGCAGCATGGCACCGTAGAAACGGGTGTTTCCGCCCACCCAGTAATACACACCCGGCGAGAACGGCTTGCCGGTGCTGCCGTCGTACCAATAGCCGGCGTTCTTGTACCGGCCCTTGATGTACATCTCGGCCGGCTGCGAGTTCTCCGGTTCACGGGGAAGGAAATGGCCGCGTTCGGCGACGAGGACGTCGAGACCGGAGTCCTTCAGCGCCCAGGCCAGCGAGGATCCGCCCATGCCGGAGCCGATGATCAGGACATCGGTGCTGATCTCCTCGGCGGTACCGACTGAAACGAGGGCCTCGGGCCGGAGTTCCGGGGGAGTGTAATCCTGACGGACCGGGTGGGACATGACTCGGAATCCCCTTAGGCGCTCGGGTACGGCGGAGGTTCGAGGAGAGCCTAAACAGCGGCATGAATGCAGCACATGCACGGAATGGGTAATGGCTGCCGCCCCGGTTGCTCACTTCGTGCATGTGCTGAGCGGGCCCGGCGTCTCTAGCCTCTCCAGAGACCAGCTCCAGGGAGGCGCAATGGACAGGGAATCGTATGACTACGTCGTCGTCGGGGCCGGCTCGGCCGGCTGTGCGCTGGCGGCCCGGCTGTCCGAGGATCCCGGCGTCACGGTCGCGCTGATCGAGGCGGGTCCGCCTGCCCGGGGCCGCCTCTTCGAGATACCCGCACTGTTCTCGCAGCAGCTCAAGACGGCGTTCGACTGGGACTTCGAGACGGAGCCCGAGCCGCAGCTCGGCGGGCGCCGCGCCTACCTGCCCCGCGGCCGGGCGATCGGCGGCACCAGCTCGATGAACACCATGCTGTACGTCCGCGGGCACCGCTACGACTACGACACCTGGGAGCGGCTCGGCAACCCGGGCTGGGGCTACGACGACGTCCTGCCGTTCTTCAAGAAGTCCGAGGACAACGAGCGCGGGGCCGACGACTTCCACGGCACCGGCGGCCCCCTCACCGTCAGCAACCCCAACTCGGTCCACCCGCTGCTGACGGCATGGGTCGAGGCGGCTCAGGACGCGGGCCACAAGTACAACGCGGACTTCAACGGAGCCGAGCAGGAGGGCGTGGGCTACCACCAGGTCACGCAACGGAACGGCCTGCGGTGCAGCAGCGCGATCGCGTTCCTGGAGCCGGCCGCGGGGCGTCCGAACCTCACCGTGCTTCCCTCGACGACCGCCCTGCGCCTGAGCTTCGACGGCTCGCGGGCCACCGGCCTGGAGGTCGACCACCTCGGAACCGTCCGGACGATCCACGTCGACCGTGAGATCGTGCTGTCCCTCGGCGCCTACAACTCGCCCCACCTGCTCCTCCAGTCGGGCGTCGGGCCGGCCGACGAACTGACCGCGGGAGGGATCACCCCCCTGCACGACCTGCCGGACGTGGGCAGGAACATGCAGGACCACACCGGGTGCTTCATCAGCTTCTTCAGCGACACCGAACCGCTCCTGGGACCGGACACCTCGGCGGAGGAGCAGCTCCTGCGCCGGCAGGGCACCGGCCCGATGGCCTGGAACGAGACCGGCGGCTTCTTCAGCTCCAGCGACGACCTTCCCGCCCCGGACATCCAGGTGCACGCCGCGCTGGGCATCGTCCGTGACGAGGGTCTGGCCGCGCCGCTGGAGCCGGGCATGTCGTTCGGGCCCTACGTCGCACGGCCCGCGAGCCGCGGCTCGGTGCGGCTGCGGCACTCCCACCCCTACGCCAAGCCGCGCATCTTCCACAACTACCTCGACGACCCCGACGACCGGCGGCGGCTGCGCGAGGGCGTGCGGCTGTGCATGCGTATCGCCCGTGAGCAGCGGCTGACGTCCCTGCTGCAGTCGGACCTGCGTGGTGCCGCCGATGCCGGACTCGCCCCGCTGTCGGACAGCGACCAGGACATCGACGACTTCATCCGCACACAGTCGTTCTCCTTCTACCACCCGTCGGGCACCTGCATGATGGGCAAGGTCGTCGACCACGAACTGCGCGTGCGCGGGCTGGAGAACGTCCGGGTGGCGGACACGTCGATCATGCCGACCCTCGTCACCGGGAACACGAACGCCCCCGCCATCATGATCGGAGAGAAGGCCGCCTCGCTGATACGGACGTCGGCGGGGTGAATCCGCCCCTCAGCACTCGATGATGTTCACCGCGAGCCCGCCCCGGGCCGTCTCCTTGTACTTGACCGACATGTCGGCGCCGGTGTCCTTCATGGTCTTGATGACCTTGTCCAGGGACACCTTGTGGGAGCCGTCGCCGCGCATGGCCATGCGGGCTGCCGTGACGGCCTTGACCGCCGCCATGCCATTGCGTTCGATGCAGGGGATCTGCACCAGGCCGCCGACCGGGTCGCAGGTGAGGCCGAGGTTGTGCTCCATGCCGATCTCGGCGGCGTTCTCGACCTGCTCGGGCGAGCCGCCGAGGACCTCGGCGAGGGCGCCCGCGGCCATCGAGCAGGCGGAGCCGACCTCGCCCTGGCAGCCGACCTCGGCGCCGGAGATCGAGGCGTTCTCCTTGAAGAGCATGCCGATCGCGCCCGCGGCGAGCAGGAAGCGGACCACGCCCTCCTCGTCAGCGCCCGGCACGAAGTTCATGTAGTAGTGCAGGACCGCCGGGATGATGCCGGCGGCGCCGTTGGTGGGCGCGGTGACGACCCGTCCGCCGGCGGCGTTCTCCTCGTTGACCGCCATGGCGTAGAGGGTGATCCACTCCATGGACAGGGCCAGCGGGTCGCCCTCGGAGCGCAGCTTGCGCGCGGTGTTCGCGGCCCGGCGGCGCACCTTGAGACCGCCGGGCAGGATGCCCTCCTGGGACAGTCCGCGCGCCACGCAGTCCCGCATCACCTGCCAGATCTCCAGCAGGCCCTCGCGGATCTCCTCCTCGGAGCGCCAGGCCCGCTCGTTCTCCAGCATCAGCGCGGAGATGGACAGGCCGGTCTCCTCGGTCAGGCGCAGCAGCTCGTCACCCGTGCGGAAGGGGTATTTCAGAACGGTGTCGTCGAGCTTGATGCGGTCGGCGCCGACCGCGTCCTCGTCGACGACGAAGCCGCCGCCGACCGAGTAGTACGTCTTCGTCAGCAGCTCGGCGCCCGAGGCGTCGTACGCCCACAGGGTCATGCCGTTGGCGTGGTAGGGCAGGGCCTTGCGGCGGTGCAGCACCATGTCGTCGTCGAAGGAGAACGCGATCTCGTGCTCGCCGAGCAGGTTGAGCCGGCCGCCGGTCCTGATCGCCTCCACCCGCCCGTCGGCGCTCTCCACGTCGACCGTGCGCGGCGAGTCGCCCTCCAGGCCGAGCAGCACCGCCTTGGGCGTGCCGTGGCCGTGGCCGGTGGCGCCGAGCGAGCCGTACAGCTCCGCGCGGACCGAGGCGACGGACCCCAGAAGCTCCTCGTTGCGCAGCCGCCGGACGAACAGGCCGGCCGCGCGCATCGGGCCGACGGTGTGGGAGCTGGACGGGCCGATGCCGATCGAGAACAGGTCGAAGACCGAGATGGCCACGGGGGAACTCCTGACTACGGGGGTGGTGCAGAGGGGGCGGACCTTGCCTCCGGTCACCAGGCAGTCGACCCTCGCCTTCGCCCAGGCGCCCTTG
>NZ_JBEORR010000049.1:0-49972 GCF_040302345.1 Streptomyces sp. NPDC126510
GGGGAAAAACAACTGGCCGCCACCGGGGAGAACCCGTGGCCACCAGCGGGGAGAACTACTGGCCGCCTACGGGGAGAACTTCGTGGCCATTGACAGTGAATCGCCCAGAAGGCAAGAAACTCGTAACCGGGGAAGTCGGGCCCGGCCAGAGCCGGTGAAATCAACGCCTGCGTACTCAATACAAGCCCCCAGTAGTAGGTGAGGGCGAACGGCCAATGTCGGTGCGACCACAATGCGTAGATCGCGGACACTGTCGCGAGATCGGTGAGTTGTAAGGGTACGGATCCTCCTAGCGTGGGTGAGGACAGCGAGTAGAGCACCGCCGAGCCGTATATCACCGCCAGTATTCCGCCGAGGGCGCGGCTGAGGTGGCGAGCTTGCGCTTCGGTCTGTCTACGTCCCGCCCAGATCAGAAACACCGAACCCGCGACAAACAGAGCGATGGCTGCCCAATGCGATGGGCCGTACGCCGAGAACTCGGGTTGTGCAGAATACACATCTCTCACTTCCTCAGCGCCGCCGAACGCACTGTTCCATAACAACCTTCGCAGATAGCTGTCCCAGTTCGGAAGTGCCGTTCTCCGGCTTAGTTGACGATGATCGTGTCCGCGGTGCGAGAAAGGGCGTAGCTGTGCAGTGGCTTCTGAGCAGGTCGTTGCACGACCGAGCCATCGACGATGGAGTATCGGCTGCCATGACATGGGCAGTTGATCGTTCCATCGCTGACCTCGGAGACTACGCATCCCTGGTGGGTACATACCGCAGAGAAGGCTTGGAACACGCCTTCCTGCGGCTGGGTGATCACGACTTGCTCGTCCGCCAGAATGACTCCGCCGCCGACAGGAACCGCTGATATCGGAACCTCGGCACTGCCCAGGGTTACGCCGGGTGCATTGCTGTTGTTCTGGGTGCTACATCCGGCAACGGCGAGACAAGTTGTCGCGCAGGCTGTGAGGAGGACCGTTCTGCGCCCGACCTTGATGTCGGATGGATCGATCGTGCTCATGCGGGGACCACCAAACCAGTGAGAAACATCAGGAGTATTCCGACACCGACGCCGACGAGAACCATCGGATCCAGATCCGAGCGGCCTTGTGTGCGCAAGGACGGTGCAATTTGGATGACGACCTGGATGATTGCGCCGACCCCGACTCCGAGCAGCAACGCAGATACTTCACGGTTGTCGACGCCCGCCCCGATAACAGCACCGAGAATTGCCGGCGCACCCGCGATCAATCCCAACCCCAACAAGGTCAACAGGGGGGTACGTCGCCGAGCCAACGGTGCGATGATCGCGAGTCCCTCTGTTGTGTTGTGCAGGGTGAATCCGATAACGAGGAACGCGCCGAGCGCAAGCTCACCTACCGCATACGCGGATCCGATCGCGAGGCCTTCTCCGAGATTGTGCAATCCGATGCCGATGGAAATCATCAGTGCCAGTCTGAGTTCGGATGCACCTGTCGTACCGGCTGGGCGTCTTCCGCGTAGGTAGCGGTCGATGCACGTGAGCGTCAGGAAGGCGATCGCCGCGCCGAGAACGACGAGAGTGCCGCCGCCGAAGGCTCCGCTCGAGGCTGCTGCCAGCTTGAACCCCTCGCTCGTGCCGTCGAAGATCAAAAAGGCGAGCAGACCGACCGTGACGGCCAGCACGAATCTGACTGCCCTGACGCCGGCGCCCCGCATCACAGGTAGCAAGAGCATCCCGAGCAGGACCGGGATGACTCCGACGTATGTGCCCAATAGAGCCATCAAGCCGAAGAACGCCACTCCCGGGACGGGAGTTGCTACGGCAGCGGGAATTTCGTGTTCGATGACCAACCCTGTGGAGGTGAGCATCGAGACGAGGTACGGCTGTCCGGTGATCCACGGGTAGTCGAGGGTGATCGTCTGGGACTCGAGTCTGCCGATGGGATCTGCAGCGCCTACCAAATCGACGAATGTGTCGTTCACGGCAACTTGCGCGACGGTCACCGCGTCGGGGCCGGTGTTGCGTAGCGTCAACGTGATTCGGCCTGGTTCGAGGGCCGTTCGTTCGACGGAGATGTTCTCGATCGGTGGGCCGGTGCGTTCGGGGAGGCTTTGTCCGGCGAGCATTGCCAGCGCAGTCAGGGCGATGACGATGATCGCGAGTACTGCGGCGCCTCGGAGCCAAAGGCCGGTGCGAGATGCGCCTGTTTGATCGGACTCTGTATGCGCGGAACCCGCAGTGTCAAAGGAATTCTCATGAGTGCTCGTAGGAGAGGGAGGATCTGGGGTGCCGGTCATTCGGTCACCTCGAAGAATCCCATCCAGCCCAGATCGGCGAATTCGGTCTTGTGGGCGTGGAACATGTACTTGCCCAGGTAGGGAAAGCGCAGTTCGCATATTCCGCGCTGACCTTGGGCCTGGATGATCGTGTCCGTGAATTCGCTGGACTCGAGCCGAGTCCCGGTCGGGTAGTAGTCGAAGAAGTTCCCGTGCACGTGGAAGCTGTTGATCGGATCGTATTCGAGGACGTTGACCAGGTAGATGCGAACCAGCTCGCCTCGTTTCACCTGTACCGGTTCGTGCATGTGATGGAACGGGATGCCGTTGACCGCGTAGAGCTGGTTTCCTTGCCCGTCGAATGTGGTGTTGTAGCCGTGCATCACCATCACCATTTCGTCAGCCGCCGGGCGCCCCTGAGCTGGATCGACGATGAATGTGCCGTACATGCCGCGGGCAATGTGCTCTGCAAGTGGATTGACGTGGCAGTGATAGAGATGCAATCCGAAAGGGGTTGCATCGAATTCGTAAGTGAATGATTCGCCCGGCTCGATGATGCCCCGACCTACCCCGGGAATTCCGTCCATGTCAGCGGGATGGATTCCGTGAAAGTGCATCGTGTGAGGGTGCGCGGAACCGTTGACGAACCGCACCCGGAGCCGGTCTCCCTCACTGCATCTCAAGGCGGGACCTGGAATGCGGGAGTTGAAGGTCCACGCGGGAAAATAGACTCCGGGTGCTACCTCGATCTCCTCGTCGGCTGCGAAGATCTCCCACTCGCGTAGCGTTCGACCGTCAGGCAATTCGGAAGTCGTCCCGTAGTCGAAGTCACGCAGCATTGCCGTGGGATGAAACCCGTTGGCAGTGTGGTTCACCTGCTGACCGGCCCGAAAGGTCGCACCGCTCGTGCCGCCGTGACGGACTCCGCCGTCTCCGTCAGGTGCGGCGGTACCCGGGTTGGTGTTTCCGGGATGCTCGGTAGGCGATGCGCCCGCAACTCTTCCTGCGTTCATCATGAGTCCGGCTGATCCGGCGAGCGCCCCACCGATCAACAATTGTCGCCGCGACGGTGCGCTCATGGCCACCCGACCGAAGCATCGACATTCCTGGCAGTCAAAAGAGTCACACCTCAAAGTTTGTCATGCCGAACTTTATTTTCATAGCCCCCAAACTATCCGAACGCATTCGACCGAAAACAGGCGGACCGCGGAAATTTTCGACGAGTGGGGCGTCGTGGTTTCGCCACCTCGAACCGCAGAAGTTCGCAGAGATGGACTGCTTCCCTGTCGACAGCGCTCCGGCTCCCTCCTCGCTCGAATCAGGTCACACGGATTGCGGACGCTGAATCTCACGTTCGGACCCGCGCGCGGATTCGAACAGCAGCGACACGGCGACCAGGATGAATCCACAGGTGAGGTAGGTATCGGCAAGATTGAAGGTGGGCCACCAGCCGGTGTGGAAGTAGTCGGTGACCTTCCCGTCGAGGGCTCGGTCGACCACGTTGGAGGCAGCTCCGGCGACAATCAGAGCGAAACCGATCACGGCCACCCCGCGACTTTGCGGGACACTCCGCCAGGCGTATACGGCGATTCCCATGGTGGCGAGGCCGGTAAAGGCGATGATGACGGCACTCGGCAGCTGATTGCCCAGGCTGAAGGCGACACCACTGTTGTAAGCCAGCCTCAAACTGACGACGCCCAGATCCATCTCGTTGGCCCCGGACAGGTGCTTCCGCGCAACGGGCTCAATCGTCAGGGCGACGACGACCGAAACGAGCACCGTCGTAGCGAAGAGAATTCGTTTCTTGCGATGGGGGGATTTGTCGTTCGTGGTCACCTCGTTGGTACTCACCACGGAAGCTCCTGGCAACGCCCGTCACCCGCGGCGGGTTCTACCTGCAGGGTCGCGTGTACGAGATTGAACTGGGTGGCCAATAGATCCTGGGCAGCAGCGAGAACCTTGGTCGGATCGGACTCCTCGTCGATCGTCAAATGCGCCGACGCAACTTCCATGCCCGATGTGAGCGTCCAGATGTGAAGGTCGTGAGCGTCCTTGACTCCGGGGATCCCCTGCAAGGCTTGCGTCACCTCGGTGATGCTCACGCCGGCGGGGGCGTGCTGGAGCAGGATCCGCAGGGCATGGCGGCCGAGATTGTATGCACGCGGTAGGACGAACAAGCCGATCGCAACACCGATCACCGGATCCGCATACCGCCATCCGAAGATCAGTGTGACCAATCCGCTGATCAGGACTCCAACGGACCCGAGCATGTCAGCCATGACCTCGAGATAGGCGCCCCGGACGTTGATGCTTTCCTTCGCCCCGCTGCGAAGCAGCAAGAATGCCGCGATGTTCATCACGAGGCCGACGACAGCGACGATGCTCACCGGGAGTCCAGGGACCTCAGGCGGATCGGAAAGTCGACCGAGAGCTTCGTAGAGAACCCATCCGGCGACACCGAACAGGAGTAGAGCATTGAACAAGGCAGCGAACACCTCCGCCCGGTACATACCGAACGTGCGATCCGGGCGCGATCGCGCTCTTTGCGCAAGCAAGATAGCGGTCAATGCCATGAGGATGCCGAACACATCGGTGAAGACGTGTGCGGAGTCGGAGAGCAGGGCGAGTGATGACGTGGACAACCCCACGATGACTTGCGTGACGAACGTGACCAGACCGAGCCCGACGGCTATCCATAATTTGCGGACATGTTTACCCGATGCACTCGCAGCTTGTTCCGCAACGCCGTGCCCATGGCCGTGACCCATCTCGATATGCCCTTCTCGCCGATGACTGGAGCGTCGTATTCTCATATGCGCATATTTGCCAACGAGAGAGTTTCAGTAAACCCTGGCTGAAGCACCCATGCAACTATCCGTCATAGTATTTTGGTCCGGAGCACCGATCGCGCGGGCGAGATCCACAATGCTGAGAGGTCCACCCGCAAATGATCGAAACCGAACCGTCCGGCGCCGATACCCTCGTCGTCGGACGACCCATACGGAAAGTATTGGGATGGGGTGTCATAGCTGCAATCACTGCGGCGGCATTGGCGCGCGCATCAACTTCCGAGGCGCTGCGATTGCTCGGACTTCCAGATCCGGGGCCCTTGACGATTTACGGACTCCCGGCGGTGATGGCGTTCGGCGAGGTTGCCGCCGTGATGACCGTAGGCAGTCTACTTTTGGCTGCCGTTCTCGTTCCGCCTCAAGCCTCAGGTGTACTCGATGTCGACGGATATCTGGCGCTACGAACCGCAAGCGTCGCCGCCGCTATCTGGGCGGTATGCGCGGCGCTGCTCGTTCCACTCACCCTCTCGGACAGTTCAGGCCAACCTCTCTCCGTCGTGTTCGCCGATCCAGGGCTGTTCGCTCGCGCGATCTCGGACATCGATGTCACAACTGCATGGGCATGGACCGCAGGACTCACACTCGTACTCGCGATTGCGTGTCGTCTGACCCTGCGATATTCGTGGACACCGTTACTTCTCGCATTCGCTTTGTTCAGCCTGCTCCCCAGGGCATTGTCGGGTCACTCCTCCTCGGGCGGATCCCACGACATCGCCACGAACAGTTTGGTTCTGCATATCCTTGCGGCGTCGATCTGGATGGGAGGAATAGCGGCTCTCGTGCTGCATGCCCGCAGAAAGGGGAGCTATCTCGACTTCGCCGCGCGCCGCTTCTCGGCCGTGGCACTCATGGCGTTCGTCGTCATAGCGATCAGCGGTGTGGTCAACGCTGCCGTGCGGGTGCCGCTCACCGCGGTGTGGAGTAGCACCTACGGTGTCTTGATTCTTGCCAAAGTCGCCGCCTTGGTCCTCACCGGACTGGCAGGTTGGCGCCAACGGACAATCGCGATCGCCGAACTGACGAAGGACCCTAGCGACGGTCGCACCTTCATTCGTCTGGCAGGGGTGGAGTCGGTGGTTCTCGCAGTAACCGTCGGTATCGCCGTCGCCCTGGGCCGCACGCCGCCCCCGGCGCCCACGGAACGACAGGATCCGAGCAGAGTCGAGGAGGTACTCGGGTATGCGCTCGATGGCGTACCGACTGCGGGCCGCTTGCTCGTCGACTGGCGATTCGATCTCATTTTCGGAACTCTCGCCGTGGTGTTGGCTGCGTGCTACGTCGTCGGCGTTTTTCGCCTCCGACAGCAGGGCGTGCAGTGGTCGACGTTCCGATCGGTCAGCTGGGCTCTGGGGTGCCTGGTGTTGCTTGTCGCAACATCGTCGGGAGTGGGTAGATATGCACCCGCAGTGATGAGTATGCATATGGCCGCAACGTCCGCCGTGGCGGTCCTTGCTCCACTCTGTCTGGTCCTGGGCGCCCCGTTCACGCTGTTTAGGCTCTCCGTTCGACGATCGTCCGGAGATGCGCCCGGCCTCAGGGAATGGGCGCAGAGCGTGTACAGAGGCTCCTGGTTCCGATTCATGTCCCAGCCCTATGTGATTGCTGTGATTTTCGCCGGAGCCCTGCCTCTCCTTTACCTGGGGGGGATGTACAGCTCTGTCGCCGGCTCGCACGTCCCCCATCTGGTGATCAACGGAACCCTGCTGATCTGCGGTTTCATGTTCTTCTGGGTCATGGTCGGCGTCGATCCCTTGCCGAGGCGGGCGAGCCTCGCGGTCAGGATGGCCCTGCTCCTGGTGGCGTTCTTGGCCTACGGGGGCCTCGCAGCAGCACTGATCACCACTGACACGGTGATTGCTGATCAGTACTTCGCGTCGTTGCAGCGCGGCTGGCTCGACGACCTCTCGCGAGATCAACGGTTCGGTGCCGGACTGATAATCGCGATCGGAGCAATGCCCCTGGCAATCGCGACAGGGTTCCTCACCGCGTGCTGCTCGCCGAGATGCCACCGCGCGGCACATGAGTAGGAGAAGGTGCATTCGCAGGGGACGTTTCGTCGAGATTCTGAACTTTGTCAACGCTCGCCCAAAAACTATGCGAAATAGTAGTACGCTGTCTGGGACCGTCACCATTCTGTGACCTTCCGCGACGCAAGGAATGCGATCTTGGCCCGACACCGCAAGCCCGACACCGACGATCTCGACTGCCCACTTCGGGAAAGTTATCTTTTCGGCACGCCACACAGCGATCGAGACCTGCCAGTCGACACGATGTATATCTCCACCGCATCTGCAGTCGACCGTGAATCCGTCGCTGGAAGCGTTCAGGCGCGACGCGGCGGTGCTCATCGCCGACAGTCCCGCAGTCGTCCTGGTGGACGGGCTTTGGTTCTCTCTGTCGCCACCGGCGCTTTGCTTGCCGCCGGCACATCCGCCTCACATGCATCGGCAGGGAGCGTCAGTGCTCCCGTCGAGCTCGACCAACAACCGCTGGCACCTCTCGACCAGGCACTGGCATCGGCTCCGGAAATTCTCCAGGTTCCCAAACTGGCCGACCTGGGGAGGCTGGCCGAACAGTTGGCTCGAGGCACCGAACGCGACACCGATCGCGCGTCGAGAGAGGCAACCGATCGCGCGTCGAGAGAGGCAGCTGCACGCCAACCGCTGACGATGGCTCCTGTCAGCGGAACATTGACGTCGAACTACGGGCCGCGTTGGGGGTCGACTCATTACGGGTTGGACATTGCCAATGAGATTGGTACACCTATCGTGTCCGTGACCGACGGTACGGTACTCGAGTCCGGACCTGCGTCGGGTTTCGGACTGTGGGTCCGTATCCTGCAGGATGACGGGACAATCGGGGTCTTCGGACACATCAACGAGACTCTGGTAACCGCGGGTCAAAAGGTGCGTGCCGGAGAATTGATTGCGACGGTAGGAAACAGAGGACAATCAACAGGGCCACATCTGCATTACGAGGTGTGGCAGGCAGACGGCCAGAAGGTCGATCCCATGGCATGGTTGGACGCGCGCGGGGTACAGATTCAGCCTCCGGCCATCAGTGACTGACGCAATCGACGATTTTCGAAGGGGGAAGGAAGATGAAGAGGCTCGGCGGGCTCGAATCCGAAGTGATGGATCTCCTGTGGGATGCAGAAGAGCCGCAGTCTGTGCGGGATCTGGTCGACCGCTTCGAGGGCGGCGCCCCGAAGGCATACACCACGATCTTGACCGTCGTGACGCACCTTCACGAAAAAGGTTGGGTGCAGAGGGAAAAACGAAGCCGCGCGTACATCTATTCGCCATCGCGTAGCCGCGATGAAGCGACCTCACTGGCCATGCGCGAATTACTCGACAACAGCAACGACTCTGTTTCAGCGCTTCTGCACTTCGCGCAAAACGTCTCGGATGACGAATACGAGGCACTGCGGCGAGCGCTGGATCACGGCAAGGTTCGGTAGATGACTCTCGCCGCAGTCCTCTTTCTCGGGGCCGTGCTCATCGGAGCGTTCATGCCCAAGGTGTTGCGGCGTTTCGAATCGACCACTCTGGCTCCTGCAGCGATTCTCGCGGCATGGATCGGCAGTATCGTGGGTCTGGGATTCCTTGCCGTATCGGCAGTAGTGATCCTTCTGTGGCCGAGCCATGCACCAGCGGAAGGGCTCTCCGAGGCCCTCGTGCGATGCTTCACTGCCTTCCAGCACGCGATGGCTCCCTGGATCGGGGAAGCGCTCGCTGTCGGCGGAGTTGCGGTTACCGCGCTCATCGCCGCTCGGAGCTTGTTCTTGGCTCATCGACAACATAAGGGCCGAGCGAAGGTCCGCGACTACCACCGTGATGTCGTATCGATCATCGCCCGCGCAGATCCGGCATCGGATGACGTTCTCTGGCTTGATCATCCGATGCCGATGGCCTACAGCGTCGCTGGACGGCCGGGATTCGTCGTAGCGACCAAAGGTCTCTCCGATTGCTTGACTGCATCCGAGCGTGAAGCGGTGATCGCGCACGAGCGGGCACACTTGCGAGGGCAGCATCACCGGATCATCAATGTGTGCGAAGTCTTCGCGAAGGCGCTGCCGGTGATCCCGCTGTTCAAAGCGGCTCCCGCTGCGGTGCGGCGGCTGGTCGAGCTCGCTGCCGACGATCGAGCTGCACAAGCCACCAGCCCCGATGCCGTCCGGTCGGCATTGCGCGTGGTGGCGACGTCGCCGCTACCTCAGCCGGTGTGGACTCTCGGGCTCGGTGACGACGAGATCGCGGTGCGTTTGGTCAGGCTGCAGGCCGATTCCCGGATTCGCGCCACCAAACTGGTCTGTATCTCTGCTGCGATGCTCCCGATGATCGTTCCCGTCATCGCCGCGTTGACCACCATGGTCGTCTTCTCCGCGTCCGCTCATGCCCTCGTGACCTAAGGCGGCACCGGAGGAACACTCGATCGGTACCTCGAACCCAAAAACTATGCAACGTAGTATTTGGGTTATGCTTCTGTCGCACACTCTATTTGCGTCTCGACAGGAAGCGGGCTGACCATGACCGCAATTGCATCACCCCCCATCGCCGCCCGGCCGTACCCCGCGCGACGGGCGCCGAAGGGATCGGTGCTGCGGAACCTTGTGACGACGACCGATCACAAGACGCTCGGCTTGATGTATTTGGTGACTTCGTTCGCGTTCTTCCTCATCGGCGGGCTCATGGCGCTGATCATGCGCAGCGAACTGGCGATTCCGGGCATGCAATTCCTGTCGAACGAGCAGTACAACCAGTTGTTCACCATGCACGGCACGATCATGCTGCTGCTGTACGCGACGCCGGTGGTGTTCGGATTCGCCAATTTCGTTCTCCCCCTGCAGATCGGTGCGCCGGATGTCGCCTTCCCGCGACTGAACGCGTTCAGCTACTGGCTCTACCTTTTCGGTGCGCTCATCGCTACGGGCGGCTTCGTCACTCCCGGCGGTGCCGCAGATTTCGGCTGGACGGCCTACACACCTCTGAGTTCGGCAGTCAGCTCACCTGGGGTCGGTGCGGATCTGTGGATTGTGGGGCTTCTCGTCTCCGGTCTCGGCACCATTCTCGGCGCGGTCAACATGATCACCACCATTGTCTGCTTACGCGCTCCGGGGATGACGATGTTCCGCATGCCGATCTTCACGTGGAACATCTTCATCACCTCGGTCTTGATTCTGTTGGCCTTCCCGCTGTTGACCGCGGCACTCTTCGCACTGCTTTACGACCGTCGCCTCGGTGGCAACATCTTCGACCCCGCGAATGGCGGAGTCCTGCTGTGGCAGCACCTGTTCTGGTTCTTCGGTCATCCCGAGGTCTACATCATCGCGCTGCCGTTCTTCGGTATCGTCTCGGAGATCTTCCCGGTCTTCAGCCGCAAGCCGATCTTCGGCTACAGCGGCCTGGTCTACGCGACGCTCGGTATCGCGGCGCTGTCGATCGCTGTGTGGGCGCACCACATGTACGCGACGGGCGCTGTCCTCCTGCCGTACTTCTCGTTCATGACGTTCCTGATCGCCGTGCCGACGGGCGTGAAGATCTTCAACTGGATCGGAACGATGTGGAAGGGGCACTTGACGTTCGAGTCACCGATGCTGTTCTCTCTCGGATTCTTGATCACCTTCCTCTTCGGTGGCCTGTCCGGTGTGCTGCTGGCGAGCCCTCCGCTGGATTTTCAGGTCACGGATACTTACTTCGTTGTCGCCCATTTCCACTATGTGGTTTTCGGTACGGTCGTGTTCGCGACGTACGCCGGTATCTATTTCTGGTTCCCGAAGATGACCGGTCGCATGATGGACGAACGCCTGGGCAAGTGGCACTTCTGGACCACGTTCGTCGGCTTTCACATGACGTTCCTCGTCCAGCACTGGCTCGGTGCCGAAGGTATGCCCCGTCGTTACGCCGACTACCTACCCGCGGATGGATTCACCACCCTCAATACAGTCTCGACCATCGGATCCTTCATTCTCGGAGCCTCCACTCTCCCGTTCATCTGGAACGTCTTCAAGAGCTACAGATTCGGCGAAGTGGTCACCGTCGACGATCCGTGGGGCTACGGAAACTCGCTGGAGTGGGCGACCACTTGCCCGCCGCCGCGGCACAACTTCACGGAGTTGCCGCGCATTCGTAGCGAGCGTCCGGCCTTCGAGTTGCACTACCCGCACATGGTGGCTCGGATGCGGGCAGAAGCACACGTCGGGGTCGGTCATCGGCCGGAGACGACCTCAGAATCGGAGAAGGTACTTACCGGCATGCCCGACGATGACGAGAAGAAGTAGTTCGGCGACGAAGTCCGATGGGAAAGCCAATGTCAACACGAACAATGCCAGTGGTCATCGTCCCGGCAACAGATGCCGCTGCCGCCCTACTGACGGACTGGTTGATCCGAGACGTACTGCCCACCGCTCTCGACGGCGGAGTGGCGAACCATGCCGCTGACCACTTGCGGACCTTGCCGCCGATATCTCGTCGCCACGTCCGACACCCCCGCAAACTTCGGGTCCACACCCGCCGGGTCGGCGAAGCAATCGCGACAATCGAGAACCATCTCCACACCGTCGCGGTTTCCGTCGACGCAGAACGGACCTTCACGCCTTCGATCACGGTCCTTCCCGACCCCGTGCTGAACGCCGCAGCCAGTATCAGTGGTGCCGTGATGGATATCGGGAGTTCCGCGGCGGCATTGGCCAATCGTGCACTCCTTCTGGCTCCGACGACAATCGAGTCGCCGGAAGCGGCGCTCACGACCCAATCGAGGGTAACCGAATCCTATTACGCACTCCTTGCGCGGCTGTGGCACAGCGATTTTCACGCGAGCATCGTCATCCCTCCACCGACCGAACCCTGAGCGCTCCTCGCTTCGGTGTGCTTTTACGAGGGGGGGCACACCGAAGCGAGATTATTCGACACTCATCCTCAGTCGTACGCCTTGGATTCGACGACAATCAGGCGGCACGACAAAGGGGGTGACTACTTCTTCGGAGGGATCGCTCTCTTCGCGGCAAAGGCGGCCCTCTGAATCTGGCTGGTCAGTTTTCCACCGGTTTTGGTTTCGGCCGCAGCGGCGGTTTTGTCGATTGCATTTTCGATCTTGTCCGCGTTCTTCGAGGCGGCCTCCATGCCTTTGTCGACCAGCGCTTTCGCTGCACCCGTGAGTTTCATGTTCGTCTCCTTCTCCTGGCCTCAATTGCCGATGTGCCCGTGGATTGCCGAGCTAAAAACTAAGATCCATAGTAGTTGCGTTGAGCGTGGCTGATCGTGCACCTGCCGAGTTCGGCGGCGGTGGCCCTTTTGCGTCAGACCCTCAGATCAACGTCGACCAATAAGTCCAGAATGCGCTGAGAATCATGCTCGCGACGGACAAGATCCAGATGGTAGGCACGAGAGTGTGATTCTGGGCGCCGACCGTCACGATTCTCGTCACGGGTCGAGAGGAGGCTGAGGCGCTGCGGGTGCAAAGGTGCAAAGAGGCATACCAGAGTGCTGTGATCGTCACCACCCACACGACCATGCAGTACGGGCACAGCGCCTGGATTCTGTACAAGCTTTGGAATATCAGCCAGTGGACCAGTACCGCGCCGGCGAACAATCCGATGACGAGAGACCGCCAATACCATTGAGGAAGTCCGCTTTTCGCGGAAAGCGTTACGATTCCCGTGGTCAGCAAGACGGTGAATGCCACCACGCCGAGGATCGAGTTCGGAAAACCGAAGACCGACGCCTGGGGAGAACTCATCACCGATCCGCAGCTGAGGACGGGGTTGATGCTGCAGGACGGACGATACGAGGGATCGGAGAGAAGTCGAAACTTCTCGATCGTCAGTATCAGAGACGCGATCAATCCGAGCACGCCAGCACCTGAGAGGATCCAACCGATCGCGTAGGAAGAACACGCTGCAGGGAAGGAACCAGCAGTGCGAGCCCCCCTGGTATCGGTCCGGGTGCCACCCGTTGACGTCATCGGGCCAGCGCTGCGTCGATGCGCCCGGTGAGCTCCTCGTATGTGGGCATGGCTGGCAACTGGACGCCGTCGAGGAAAAGTGTCGGCGTGCCCTGCACCCCCAAGTCGATCCCTTCGTTGAAGTCTCGTTCAACCCGCTCGGCAACAGTGGGATCCTTCAGATCCGCTTCGAAGGTAGCCATGTCGAGCCCCAGATCCTGTGCGAACGTACGAAAGAGGGGTTCTTGAGATTCGGACGATTCACCCCACTCGGTCTGTGTGTCGTACATGCGCTGATACATCTCGACGAACTTCCCTTGCCGAGAAGCTGCCTCGACCACTCGCGCTGCGAGTCCGCTGTTCGTGTGGCTGGGGATAGGGAAGTACCGCACGCCAAAGGTAATGCGGTCCGCGTACTCGGTACGTATCCGTTCCATCGTGGGATACATAGCCAGGCATGCCTCGCACTCGAAGTCGAGGAATTCGACCAGAACGACATCGTTGTCGGGGGCAGTGGAAAGCAGATGGGTGTCGGCTCGGAGCACCGTCGCGTCCGAAGCGCCGGCGCTGGTGGTCCCTGTCCCGCTGCGGTTACCGAGCAACAGTGCACCGAGGACGACAGCGAAGACAGCTACCAGGGCTATCGAAAATTTCGCGTTGGTGGTCAACTTCATGGATCCGCCTACCGGGTCGATGTTCGTTCGTGCGCGCAGCCTTCCGGCGACCACACACCCTGACTACTATGCAACATAGTAGTCGGAGGTAGTCTCTCAGCGAGATGCCGGTGTGCATCGATCGCCGGACTCCGCACCGTGATGGTGTGAGCCGAGTAGGAGGAACAGATTTTGAGGCGTGCAATGGTTGTGCTGCTGGTGGCTGCAGGGTGTGCGCTCATCGGCGCAGGCACCGCGCAAGCCCACAGTGCGCTGGTCGGATCGACTCCATCCGCGGATGCAGCTCTCGATGCTGCACCTGTTTCCGTGGAATTGGTGTTCAACCAAGAGATTCAGACGAGTTTTGCGAACGTGACCGTCAGTACGGCCGACGGAACGCAGGTCGGGGCCGGGGATCCGTCAGTGCAGGGAGAGCGCGTCTCTCTCTCCACGACCCCGCAGATGCCTTCGGGCACCTACACCGTGGGGTATCGCGTGATTTCCGAGGACGGCCATCCGATCACAGGGTCCTATACCTTCACGTTGAACGTGGCACCGAACGCGGCGGCACCGTCTCCTGCAGGTGCTCTTCCCTCTGTCACAGTCGCCCCGTCGGCAGCCACCGGTGAAACCGGCGCCGCCGACGGATCCCCACTGCTGCTGCCGATTCTCGGTGGCGCCGTGGCGTTGCTGTTCGTGGTCGGAATGGTGATCGTCCTGCGCGGAGAGAAGCGCTCGAAGCGCTGAACCTGCAGCACAGTCGAGCGAGGACGGAAAGGCCAGGTCAGGTGATGGACTGGATACGACTTCCCGAGGCCGCACCCTCGTTCGGTGAGATGGTCGGCTGGGCTCCGCAGCCATTGCCGATGCTGCCGGTCATCGGAATCTTGATGGCGGCGTGGTACTGCTGGGGCGTCCATCGGGTGAAAGCGTCCGGAAGAGCATGGCCGTGGACGAGGACGGCCAGTTTCGTCTTCGGCTGCGTGCTACTGATTCTCGTCACGGGCCTGGCGGTCGAGGGGTACGGATACGAACTTTTCAGTATCTGGATGTTCCAGCATCTGACCCTCTCCATGGCCATTCCGCCACTTCTGGTTCTGGGCAGTCCTGGACTTCTTTTGCTGCGCTCCACGCCTCATTCAGGTTGGGGAATTCCGATTCTCACAGTTTCCCTGACGGCGCTTCGAAGCCGGACCGCGAAGATCCTGCTGCACCCCGGCGTCACAATTCCACTGTTCCTGTTCAGCTACTACGGCATTTACCTCTCGCCGGTCTTCGACCTGGTAGCGCGGTCCTGGATCGGTCACACAGGTCTCGAGCTCTTCTTCCTGGCCACCGGAGTACTGTTCATCGTCCCGGTGCTCTCCTCGGGGCCGTTGCCCGTCAAACAAAGCAACCTGGGTCGATGTTTCGACCTGTTCGTCGAAATGCCTCTCCACGTTTTCATCGGCGTGATCCTGATGATGGCAACTTCGCCACTCCTGAGTACCTTCACCAATCCGCCAGCCTCCTGGAATGTGGACCTGATGGCGGATCAACAAATGGCCGGCGCACTGGCTTGGTCCTACGGAGAACCGATCGCCTTGATCATCATGGTGGTTTTCGCGATGCGGTGGAAACGCGACGAATCCTTCACCAACGCCGCAGTCGACAAGAAGGTCGCACGCGAAGGCGATGTCGACCTCGATGCCTACAACGAGTTCCTGAGAACTCTTCCGCGCCGGTAAAGGTTTTCGACACGCCACGGTTCCGAGTGGTCCGCGGACGCCTATGGGGTTCAGTTCATCGGGATTGGTTGAGCATCCCTGTCCGCGAGGAGATTTTGCAGAGCTGTCGATTCCGCCTGCTGCGTGACAGCGATTTGTCGCGCGAGATTCGTCACGGCCGGGAGAGCGGCATTGTCGGCGGCGTACTGGGCCATGGGGATACCGCCCTGATGGTGGCGCAACAACAACTGTAGGTAGCGAATCTCGAAGGCAGGGCCGGTTAACGCACGTAGTTCGGCGAGCTCGGCAGAAGTTGCCATACCTGGCATCGATACAGCAGTCGCTTCGGCATCACTTTGCGCGGTGCTCATCCCTGGCATCGAATGATCCATCGATACCGAAGGCATCGGCATCCACTCCATGTACCCACCTGAACTACGGGCGGGGCGGTCCCACAGCGTCAGCCACCCCTGCATCATTCCTATCTGGCTTTGCTGAGTGGTGACGACGTCGAAGGCGAGAGTTCGAATGGCCGGGTCGGTGGCGTTGACCAGGGCAAGAGAGGACATCTCGACTGCTTGCCCGTGATGAACGGACATGTCCTGCGCGAAGCCGATATCCACGGACTCGGCGGATGACGTCCCGGATGAGGTGTCGGCGATCTTCCCTTGTACCCACAGTCCAATGACGATGCCGAGCAGCAAGGCGATGACGATACCGACGACCAACACCGCAGGCGGCGTGTGTCGGCGATCTGCGGGAGAGGCAGCCACTGGCTGGCGTTCGATCTGGTCCGTATCGCGTTGTTCAGCCATTGCCGCGATCTCCGGCTGTGGGCATCGGGGCGGGCGAAGCGGGGGCGACGCCGGCGGCTGGCGGATCCGCCGCGGGGATGGCGTCGGGACCCGGAGGGGATGGATCGAACGGGAAGGGTTCCTTCGGGTCGAATCCGCCCGGAACCGTCGCACAACTGGCACCGGGTTCCGGATGGGTGTTCGGATTCTGTCGGAGTGCGGTGATGAATTGCGCGATACGGGGGTCGTCGGCGCTCTCGACCTTGAGTTGGTGCCCCCATGACTGAAGAGAGATGGGTGCGCCGATGCCGGGGAAGGGGGACATCAGCGAATACGGTTCCCCGTCGACCCGGGAGGCGAGAGTGTCGATGTCGGACGAGTTCAACGCTTCGGGGTCGTACGACACCCAGATCGCGCCGTGTTCGAGGGAGTGCACCACGTTCTCGGTGCGTATCGGCTCCGGATAGACGACTCCGGTACACGTTGCCCAGTACTGATCGTGAGCACCTCCCGATGGCGGATTTTGATCGTATGCAACGCGCTGCGGCGCTTGAATATGACTGCCGGCTGCGTATTCGATCTCGCTCACGCCGTCGATCGACGTCGACGGGTCGGGATTGTCGGCACTCGGAGCGTACTTTTGGGCCTCGTTCTTATCGATTGCGCGAGGCACCACGTTGTACGCGATGACCGAGACCAAACCGACGATGACCAGGACTGCCAGCGATATCGCCCACGGAAATCCTCGGCCACCAGGCACCACGCCGCCTCGCGGCCGTGTGGGGGACTTTTTGCGGCTCTGGGTCATTGGTGAACTCGTTTCGCTTGTGCACTGGCACCGACACTGAATTACTATCATGCATAGTAATTCATGTTCTCGTTCTTTCACCCCGCCGAACCCGGTACATGCCTCTGAAGAGTGCCGAAGTGGCGAGAGAAAGCACGATCGCAGACAACGCGAGTTCCGGAATCGAACCCACACGTGTTGCCAACGTGAGATCGGAGCGAACGGCGATCTCGTCGGTCAATGCTTGTGCTGTGAAGATCTCGCTCTGTTGACGCACCACACCCGTTGGCGTGATGATTGCGCTGACACCGCTGGTTGCTGCGATCAGCACACTGCGGCCGTGTTCGACCGCCCGCACCCGCGACATGGCCAGCTGCTGAAAGGTCATCTCGGTCCGGCCGAAGGTCGCGTTGTTGGTGGGAACCGCGATGACGGTGGCTCCTGCCTTGACGGACTCGGTCACCAGATCGTCGAAGGCCACCTCGTAGCAGGTGGCAACAGCTATGTGGACGCCGTTGAGGTCGACGACGCCGTTCCCGTTCCCGGCAATGAAATTGCCTGCTGCATCGGCATACGACGACACTGCACGAACGATCGATCGGAGCGGCAGGTACTCCCCGAAGGGCACAAGCTGCCGTTTGATGTGTTGCTGCCCAGGGCCGTCCGTCGGATCCCAGACCATGGCACTGTTGATCGATGTTCCTGGCTCGCCCTGCAGGACCGTACCGACCAGGATCGGGGCGCCGATAGAACGGGCTGCTCGGTCCAGTCGATCCGCCGCATCCCGATTCGTCAAAGGATCTATATCCGAAGCGTTTTCGGGCCAGATGACAAGTCGTGGCCGGGCTGCTCGGCCCGCTGTGACCTCAGCTGCGAGTTGTTCGGTGCGGGCAACATGATTGTCGAGCACCGCTCGGCGTTGGGCGTTGAAATCCAGGCCCAGGCGCGGCACATTACCTTGAACGACGGTCGCCGTGACGACTTCGTCCGGGGTTACTTCAGGAGAACTCACCACGAAGGCACTCACGAACACGAGGACGATGGCCGTTCCACCCTTCATCAATGCCTGCCATCGAACACGGGAGGTTCCGGCCAGGGACCAGGCAAGGAGAGTTCCGGTCAGCGCGGTCACAAAGGACAACCCTGGTGCCCCGGCTATCGCCGTCAACGGTAGCAACGGACTGTCTGCTTGCCCGAAAGCTAAACGCCCCCAAGGGAAACCGCCGAACGGAACTCGACTACGAAGCGCTTCTGTGGTTACCCATGCGCCCGCAATCCACACCGGGTAGAGCGGAGCGCGACCGACCGCCACTGCCAGGACGCCGAACACTCCGAATGCGACCGCTTCTATCGACGCCAACGCCAACCACGGGATCGGACCCACGTACGCCCCGACCCACGGAAGCAAGGGCATGAAGAAGCCCAGCCCCGCCGCATAGCCGAATCCGAAACCTGCCCGGAGACTTCGCCCCCGGAGAACAACCGTCAGCAGGGCGATGGCGACAGGTGCGAGAAACCACAGCGTGCGCGGCGGGAAGCTGAGAAACAGCAGCCATCCAGCGCCCACCGAAAACGCGAAACGCAGAGCAATTCCGCCGCTGCGCCGCGCGGGCCGGACATCTTTGGGGCCTGAATCAGTGTGACCGTCGCTGACAAGTGCACATTCGAGGGAAGGGACCTTCACATGCTCACTCTCATCGGCGGAGAACTTCGCTGATCTGCCACCAACTTCTCGCGAAGGTCGTCGAATTCGCCGCCCCACCCGGCATGATCGGTCCTCGCCAATCCGCCGAGTTCGAGATCAACCTGCTCTGGTCCCGCCCCCGGGCGTAGACGGACCCACATCCGTCGCCTCCTGATCACGAGCGAGATCAGAAGTCCGAGCATCATCGTGACCGCAAAAACGAGAACCCACTGTTGCACAGGGTCGTACGACACCTGCAAATTGGCGAATTCCTTTGCGCCGTCGAACCGAACCTGTGTTCCATCGGTGAGAGTCCGCGTCTCTCCAGGGCGGAGGTTCACACGATCTTGTTTGACCAGCCTTCCTTGGTTGATCATTTCCTTGTTCAACGAGAAGATCGATTGCGGGATGCCGGTGTCCAGACCCGTATCGCCCTTGTAGATGTCGATCGCGACCGCAGGGTCACGCGCATCGGGAAACGACGAAGTCAGAAGCGTCCCGCTGAAGGAAGCGGTCGGCGCGAAGAGTCCCTCGATGGCGATCTGATTCTTCCGGCGCTCGTCCGGATTCGGAAACGATCCACCTGGCGGATCGAACCGCAACGCCCCACTGCTCAGGAACGTGACCGCATCGTCCGGTTGAAACTGCATCGTCTCGGTACGGGACTGTCCGTCGGGAAAAGTGACGGTGAACTGCGGCGCGTACCCATGGCCGGTCAGATAAACACGGGCACCGTCGGTACGCAGCGGTTCGTTGACCCGAAGACGATAGTCTTTCCAGGTATTGGTCGCGATATCCTGCCCGCTCTGATACGAAATGTTGGAGGTGAACATTTCGGCCTGACCAGTATCGAGATAATCTGCGGAAAAGTCGTTGACCTTGATGCAAAAGGGCGCGAGACCCGTGCCGTCAGTAGCACTTCCCGCGCGGAACGAGTCGTACACGGCAGGTGACGTATTACAGAAACCGGGGCCGCCGTCGGCAATGACGATCACCGAACCCTCGTACCCCACCAACTTGCCGATCGCGACGGTGACGAGCAACCCGATCAGCGAGAAGTGGAACACCAGATTCCCGGCCTCACGCAGATACCCCTTTTCCGCGGAAACCGATACCTCGGAATCCTTTTCGGACCTGACGGCTACCCGCCAGCCCTTGAGCGACTGCCGCACTCTGGTGAGGGCCTCGTCATGCGAGATGTCAACTACGCCGTGGAAATGGTGCGGCAACCTGGACAGATTCCGAGGTGCTCGTACAGGTTGGCTCCGAAGCGCGCCGAGATGCGCCTGCAGGCGTGGAACAAGACAGCCGATGAGAGAGAGAAACAGCAGGACGTAGATCGCAGTGAACCAGAAGCTGGAAAAGACGTCGAACAACTCCAGCTTGTCGAATAGCGGGCCGAGGGTTGGCTGCGCCGCGATGTACTGGGAAACTTTCTGTACGTTGAGATTTCGCTGAGGCAACATAGCACCGGGAAGTGCTGCGAGTGCCAAGAGGAACAGGAGCACGAGCGCGGTGCTCATCGACGTCAACCGGCGCCAATTGTGGCGCAGTAGTCGAACGCTTTCTCGGATAATCAGTCTCGGTAGGCGGCGGATGCGACCTCCCGCGGTGGCGTTATCTGTCATATCGGCAGCACGACCGAACTGACGAATTCGTTGCGTAACCAGCCGACGAACATGCCCCACACGCCGGTGACCAGTGCGAGCCCGACAGCGACGAGCATTATTCCGCCGACGATCTGAATCGTCCGTGAATGGCGTTTGAGCCACCCGACGCCGCGGAGAGCTTTCGCCGACCCGAACGCAAGCACGATGAACGGCAGTCCCAATCCCAGACAGTAGGCGACAATCAGTATCACGCCCCGCGCTGCTGTCGTGCCTTCAGTTCCGGCCGCCACCGAAATAACTCCGGCGAGGGTGGGGCCGAGACATGGTGTCCAACCCAACGCGAACACGCCCCCCAACAAGGGCGCGCCGGCAAGGGAGGAGATACGCCGCGGGGCGAACCGTGTGTCTTTCTGCAAGGCAGGAATCAAGCCGATGAAGGTCAACCCCATCACGATGGTGATCACACCACCCACCCGTTGGAGCAGGTCTTCGTTGATGCGCAGGGTTCCGATCACCCCGAACACCGACGCGGTGGCGAGAACGAACACCACGGTGAATCCGGCAACGAACATCGTTGCCGCGCCGGTAACCCGCCATCTGCCTGCAGGTTCCGAGGTCTCGTCGCCACGGGTCACCGCTGGAGAATCAGCTCCGGAAATGCCGGCCAGATACGACAGATATCCGGGAACGAGCGGCACCACACACGGCGATGCGAACGACACCAGACCGGCCAGAATGCACGCTGCTACGGCGAGCAGTAACGGGCCGCTCGCGGCGGCGGTCTGGAAGCTGGAGCCGACACCTTGGGCGAGTTCGTTCACCGCTCGGCCGCCACGCGCTCGATGACCGGTTGCAGATCCTCGGTGAGAAGTGCGCGAAGAAACACAGCGGCGACGCGCTGTCTGCGATCCAACACCAAGGTGGAGGGAATCACGCTTGTCGGATAGTTTCCGCCGAGCGCTGTCAAAGTTCTCATCGACGGGTCGTAGATCGAGGGGTAGCTGACGTTGTTGTCGACGACGAAGTCCTGGGCCTTGTCTCGTTGAGGATCTCGAACGTTGATCCCGAGAAACTGAACACCGAGACTTTCGGTTGCTTCGTACGCGCGCTCGAGATCGTCGGCCTCGGACCGGCACGGGGCGCACCATTGCCCCCACAGATTGATCACGACGACCTGACCGGCGTAATCAGTGAGTGAAATATCGCTACCGTCGGCCATGAGGTCAGGTCCGGCCAATACACCGATCATGTTTCGCGATTCGGGCGGGTCGTACAAAATATCGGTTTGTCCTCCCGGTGACACGAAATCGAAATTCGCACCCGAAGCGACTGCATCGGTGCCGGTTGCACATCCACTCGCGGCGACGACGATCGCAGTGAGAATAGCGACCAGTGGGAGGATGCGGGTCGGTTTTCCGAGTACGCGTTGTCTCGATTTGCGAGGGAGTGCGGGGGCATTCATTTCATCAACTCACTTACAGCGGAGCGTATTTGGTCAGTGTTTTCGAAAACCATGGGGGTTGTAATCTGTTCGACGGACCCGTCTTGTTGGACGAGAAAGCTCAGCGGCAGAACTGGCGGCGCCGATAGCGCAATTCCGATGTCGTCGACCGCAGCGAACGAGGGATAGTGCACGCCTGCAGCGGTGAGAAGCGCTAGTGCTGTGGACATGTCGTCCTGGACGTTGATCCCGACTACTCGGATGGAGCCCGGAGTACCTGCATAGTCATTCAGGACCGGGATTTCCGATCGGCACGGCCCGCACCACGAGGCCCAGAGGTTGATCAGGGTCGGCTCCCCGGACAGCGCTGCACCGAGGTCGACCACAGTATTCTCGCCAAGACACGTCGCTTTGATTCCCAGGAGTTCTCCTCCAGCGGGCGGTACTGCCGGGGCCACAGGACAGGGAACCGCTGCTGCCGCGGACTTCGAGGAAAACCCCGAGTCGACGCGATCTTCATCTGCCTGGGCGGCCGGAGGCACTTGAGGCCGGGTCGAGGAATGGGTCTCGGTTGACGTTGATCGAGGCCAGATCGCCACGACGAGAAGACCGATCACAACCAGGAAGAGCAGGAACCACCGAGACTGTGCCTGCATGCACTTCCTCCAAGCGTGGTGCGGTGAACCGGGACAACACTGAACTACTATTGTGCATAGTAGACATATGGTTCGTTCTGTCGCCCCCGCCAACCAGAGGCGGGATCCGAACCCGAGAATCGAGCATCGTGAAACGCCAGTCCGCTCCGAAGGGCCGTATCAATCCACCAGTCAGCCCAGAAATTGCGGCACTGGGTGCCCATCAAGCACCGCAGACGCGCGTGGCGCGGATCAACCGTGTAGCACGGTCAAAGCTCGTGCGTCTGGTGATGTACTACACCGCGGTTCGACTCGCCCTGATCGCCGGCCTCGCAGTGATCATCATGGGAATCAACGCCATACTCGAACTCGAAATCCCCGGTGTGTTAGCACTGTTCGGGGCGGTGCTGCTCGGATTCGCCATCTCTGCGATCGCGTTCCGGTCATTGCGCCGCCGGATCAATGAAGAAGTGATGGTCGTAGATGAAAAACGGCGTGCAATGCGCACCCGGTGAAGGGTTCCCTCCGGTTAGGTGCGCGTGAAAGCTCCAGTAACGAAAATGCCCAGCATCGGTGCCACAACCTGTCTTTTTTGGACGTATGACCGCTCAAAGCTGCCTTCCTGGGTGATGCCGAGGGCGCGCGATCATGCATTGATTGGCATTGGGATGAAGATGTCAGGTGACGGGATCAGGTGCGGAGTCGGCGGTATCCGTGGTGGTCTCGAGTTTCGGAATCGGTACAAGCTGCGGGATCAGGCGGACGAGACTCGAGCAGGCGCAGTACGGAGGACCGTTGAGTCAGCTCGCCCTTGTGAGGAACCCCGGGGCTGCTGCTGGAGACGACCCTGTTGGGACCACCGGTGGGTGGCCGATACTTTCACTCATCGCCCTCTACATCAGCTGTGGGCGCAGCCATACCGAACGCACCCCTCAGTGCAGCAACGGTAGGAGCGCCACCGACCTCGCCCGTGGAATCTCGATAGAGCCTGCATGACACGTTGGGGACCTGGTCCGGTTCGGCAAACGGATCGCGGCCGTCGACGAGCAACGTCGGCGATCCGGTCATGCCCGCAAGCCTTGCGGATCGAGGATCGTCGACGATTACGTGGCGCAGTTCCCAATCGATGGACTCCTCCGCGAGAACGTGCTCGATCCGTTGTTCGAGGAGCTGCACGTTCGGGCAGTCCGGGACTTGCAAAATTTCAAGGTGCATCATGGTGTTCCTCCGTCGGCGTGTGGTTTCGAGTATGCGGCAGTGCAGGACAGCTCGCGGTAAACGAAACCCAGGACTGGTAGGTCTGCATTTTCTCGGCAAGATCGTCAGGTATCGGCATCGGTGTCATAAGACCGGCACGAGTTCGTTCGGTGTTGCCCTCCGGATAGCGGCCCAGTGCGGATCCCGGGGCGGCGACGACGATGATGCGAAGAACCTGCCCGACGGCTTCGCGGCAGTCACGCTGATGTAAGGCCAGGGGAGCATGGCGAGGTGGTTTGTGTGGCCATGGACAGGGCTGGGAGAGGACATGTGTGCGTTCGAGGTGATGCCAACGCTGGGTGTCATCGCTGGTGCGGCCGGCTGCGGTCCTCTTTGCGGGCCGAAACGCGACGGCGCTGTGTCGGTCGTGCAAGCGATGCGCTTCGTGTAGACACTGCGCAATTGTGCGAGCATTCGGTTCATCGGATGCAGAGCCGGCGGCAGGTGCTGCAGGTCTTCGCCCATCAGAGCAACATCGGCGGTCTCGATGGCCACGTCGGAACCCATCGCGCCCATGGCAATGCCCAAGTCGGCGGTGGCCAGGGCGGGGGCGTCGTTGACACCGTCCCCGACCATTGCCGTCGGGCGGTTCGCACGCAAGGTTTCCACGATCCGTGCCTTGTCCTCCGGGCGCAGGTCGGCGTGCACGTCGTCGATCCCGACGTCGGCGGCCAGCGCCTGGGCGGTGCGTTCGTTGTCGCCGGTGAGCATCGCGACGGTGTACCCGCCGCGTCGTAGCCCGGCGATCACCTCATGTGCTTCCGGTCGGAGCTCGTCTCGTACGGCGACTGCCCCGATGACGGTTCCGGCGCGCTCGATCCACGCCACGAGTTCCCGAGACCTCTCACCGATGGCGTGGCCGCCGCACCCGGACTGAGTCGTCTCGACGGATGCGCCGACGTGTGCGTCGGCTACCCAGAAAGCGGTACCTCGCCTGGGCACTCGACGACCCGGACGGCCCACCCCCTCGGGTGGGCGCCCGAGAGGAGCGAACGGCCTACCCGAGCGTATACCCCCAGGGGTACTTGCATACCCCCCTGGGTATATGCAACAGTGGGTAGACGCTCGTCAGAAAGGACTGTCTATGTGTTACCCCGTCCCGTGCCCGATATGCGACAAGATCGCGTGGGCAGGTTGCGATCGACATGTCGACGACGTCACGAAGGATGTTTCACGGCCTCGGCAGTGCACCTGCTCTGCTGAGACCGTTGGTCCTATCGATCGGCGCCAGCGCCTCGCGATCGCTGTTTCGCCGCCAATCCCGGTCGCGAGTGCAAGGGCCTAACCTTCCAATTGGGTCAGGTTTACCGAGGTCTAGCTCGCTCATTTGAATACCCCAGCCCGTATTTTAGGAGAAGTTATGTCTGTGCCCGACACCGTGACGGCCACCGGTCGTGACGATCGTGATCGCGTATCTACACCCGGCATACTCGGACGCCTGGGAAGCGCGATGGTCGCACGCCGCCGATGGGTGTTCGGTGTCTGGCTGATCGCGCTTGTCGCGCTCGGATCTGCAGCGCCGTCGGTTTTTTCGTCACTGGCGGGTGCTGGGTGGCAAGCCAACGGATCCGAATCGGTCCAGGTCCGTGAACTCGCGCAACAGCATTTCGGCGGGAACTCCTCGGCCGCGGTTCAGGTGGTGGTCCATTCGGACACCGCGTCGATCGACGATCCCACCGTGCAGCAGAGACTCATCGACGTCACAGCTGTGTTCGACGGTGACACCCGGTTCGGTGCCGTCATCGCCCCACAGCCTGGTATGACCATCAGCCCCGACGGCCACACCGGCATCCTCATCGCCGGCGCCAACGCAAACGCGGACGACATGGTCAAAGCCGTCGACGATGTCAAAGACGAGCTGACCGCACTCTCCGGCGACGGTATCGAGGTCTATCCCACCGGATCCTCCGCGTTGTGGTCCGACTTCAACAAAGCCAACCACGATGCGATGATTCAGGCTGAACTATTCTCTTGGCCAGTCACTTTGGCGATCATGGTGCTCGCATTCGGCTCCCTCGTCGCTGCCGGGCTGCCGCTGTTGCTCACAGTGGCCGGACTCGTCGCCTCCGCCGGCGGTTTGGTGCTGCTCAACGAGGTCACACCGATCTCGGTATGGGCGATGAATTTCGCGATGATGTTCGCCCTCGCTCTCGGCATCGACTACGCCTTGTTCATCGTCGCCCGCTTCCGCGACGCCCTCCGTACGGCCGATCCACGAGCAGCCGTTGCCGAAACCATGGACACCGCAGGCAAAGCGGTGCTCCTGTCCGGACTTACCGTCCTGGTCAGCCTCTCGGCAGTGCTGCTCGTTCCCGCACCGGCCGTGCGCACCATGGCCGTAGGCATCATGCTGGCCGTCACGTTCGTTCTGATCGCCACCATGACACTTCTTCCGGCCACGCTGGGCGCACTCGGCCCCAAGGTCAACGCAGCATCCCTGCCTTACGCGAAACGCCAACAGCACCGATCCCCGAAGTTCGCTGCGTGGGGCGAATTGCTTCACAAGTACCCATGGCCGTTCGCGCTGGTCTCCGTCGGCATCCTCGTCGCCCTGGCCTTACCTGTCCTGGGACTGAAGGTGGCAATGCCGTCCATCGCTGTCGTTCCCGACGATGCGCCCGTTCGGCAAGGTTACGAGTTGGTTCAGGCCCAGTTCGGTGACGGGGCACCCGGCGCGCTGCAGATAGTTGTCCCGTCTTCCGATGCGGCTGCTACCGCCGCGGCAGCGAGCAGCGTCGACGGGATCTCGATGGTCACCCCGCCCACACCATCAACAGACGATTCGAACTACACACTGCTGCAAGCGTTTCCTGCCGTGGACCCTTCCGCAGAGGCCATGGGCACGATCCTCGGTGACCTACGCGCACAACTACCGGAGTCCGCGCTCGTCGGCGGCGCGCCAGCGGAGAACCTCGACCTGCAGCAAGCCCTGAACGACTACCTACCGTTGGTTATCGGGATCATCCTCGCCCTCGGCTTCATCCTGCTGCTCGTCGCTCTGCAGGTACCACTGATCGCGATCCTCGGCACCGCCGTCAGTTTGCTGTCGACCGCCGCAGCGTTCGGGGTTGCGAAGCTGATCTTCCAAGACGGACACGGATCGTCGCTGCTCGGCTTCACCCCTCAAGGTTTCCTCGACGGCTGGGGGCCGGTGTTCTTCTTCGCGATGATCTTTGCCATCGCCATGGACTACACCGTGTTCCTGCTCGCCACCGCGAAAGAACACTACGAGAAGACCGGGGACCCGAAGGCTGCTCAGGTCGACGGCCTCGCGCACTCCGGACGCGTCATCTTCGCCGCTGCGGCGGTCATGGTCGCCGTGTTCTTCACCTTCGCGCTCTCCGATCCGCTCCCACCCAAGGAAATGGGCATCATCCTCGGCGTCGCGGTGTTGCTCGACGCCTTCCTGATCAGGCTGATCCTGCTCCCGGTCCTGCTCCGGCTGAGCGGTCACGCTGCATGGTGGGCACCGGGCTGGCTGCGCAGAATGTTGCCGTCGATCCGCTTCTCGCACTGACCATTACAACACCTCACGGAGGAATCATGACCGATCCGAACATCACGCATTCGAGCACGTCTGCCGGGTGGCCGATCGAACGTATCGTCCCCGCACTGGCCGCCGGCGTCACCGCGACGGGCCTGACCCTCGGCGAACTCCACGCACCACGGTGGAGGCTGCTCAGCGCCTTCGCCGCCGCGAACCTCGCCCTCTACGCCGCGGTCGGCTGGTGCCCGGCAAGTGCGCTTCTCACCAGAGCGGGCGTACCAAGTCTTCGCCACCCCCGAAGCGGATAGGCACACAATTGCCGCAGTTCGACGAACGGAAGGAATTCTCCACCATGACCATCGCACTCTCGACCACCTTGACCGACACCGACTTCGAGACGGCGGTCACCGCCACCAAAGCAGCACTGTCCGAGCAAGGCTTCGGTGTGCTGACCGAAATTGACATGCAGGCCACCCTGAAAGCCAAACTTGGCACAGACATGGAGAAGTATCTGATCCTAGGCGCGTGCAATCCCACGCTTGCACACCGCGCCGTAGGAATCGTGCGTGAGATCGGCCTGCTACTGCCCTGCAACGTCGTCGTCCGTGCCGACACCACCGCCGGATCGGTCATCGTCGAGGCGATGAACCCGGACCTCATGGTCCAAGTGACGGGCGAACCAGCACTGTCAGATGTCGCGGCCGAGGCCACCACCAAACTCCAAGCCGCCCTGGACACGCTCGGCAGTCGGGATGCAGTGCGCAGTTGATGACGTTGACCCTGGCGCTGGCGCTCGGCCTCACCGTCGGAATCCTGCTCGGTCTCCTCGGAGGCGGTGGATCGATCCTCGCTGTCCCGATCCTCGTGTACGCTCTCGGGTTCCCCCTGCCGGAGGCGATACCGACTTCGCTGTTGGTGATCGGTGTCGCCTCCGCGGTCGGGGTCATCTCCAAGGTGCGGGCGCGGCTCATCGAATGGCGACTCGCGGCAATCTTCGCCGCCACCGGAGTCCTCGGCACCCTGGCCGGCACTGCCCTTGGCAAGCATCTACCTGAAACTGCCGTGATGATCGGCTTTGCGATCGTCATGATCCTCGCGGGGGCACGCATGCTGCGCAGCCCCGACAATCCCGGAACCGCCTGCAGGACGAGCAATTCCGGGATCAACTGGCGCCGATGCGCACCTCGGTCCATACCGACCGGATTCGGCGTCGGTGTCCTTACCGGACTGTTCGGCGTCGGCGGGGGCTTCTTGATCATCCCCGCATTGGTTCTGCTGCTGGGAATCGAGATGAGTGTCGCCGTCGGAACCTCTTTGGTGGTCATCGTCGCCAACTCCGCCGCCGGACTCATCGCTCAGGCCGACGGCCTAGGTGGAAACTGGCCCTTGACGGCAGCGTTCGCAGGTTCAGCCATTGCGGGTTCGTTGGTGGCCGGACGATTCGGTACACGCATCGCCACGGACTCACTTCGGCAGTGGTTCGCCTACCTGGTGTTTGTCGTGGCAGGTTACGTCCTCATCGACACTCTCGTTCTCGGATGATCTACCGTGCACCCCGTTGGATGCCCCCGGGGGTAATCTGGCAATTTCTGGCATCATCATGCATCTGAAGGAGACCCCATGATCGGCGACGAAGACAGCATCGCATTGGTCCTCAACCGCCTCCGCCGCGCACACGGCCAACTCTCGGGAGTGATCGGCATGATCGAGAACGGACGCGATTGCAAAGACGTTGTCACCCAGCTCGCCGCTGTTTCCAGGGCCCTCGACAAAGCTGGCTTCAAGATCGTCGCTACCGGTCTCCGAGAGTGCATGACAGGCGAAGCGGCAGACAACAAAGAACCCATGACCGAAGCAGAACTGGAAAAGCTCTTCCTGGCGCTGGCCTGAACGCCCGCTTCACATCAGGAACGAGGCCGACCGACAACATGTAGGAGCTCCCCATGAGCACGACCGACCCGGACATCGCCATCATTGAAACTTCCAGCCTCGGCGACCGCAGCTATCTGATCAGCCACGACGGTATCGCCGTGGTGATCGATCCACAACGCGACATCGACCGCGTCCGGGCGCTGGCAGCAGAAAAGAACGCTGTCATCACCCACGTGCTGGAAACTCACATCCACAACGACTACGTCACTGGCGGCCTGGAACTTGCGCGCGCCACGGGTGCCGAATACGTCGTCCCGGACGGCGATCCGGTCGAATACGAGCGCCGAGCAGTCGTCGACGGCGATGTCGTCGACGCGGGATCGACGACGTTCGAGGTCATGCACACCCCAGGGCATACTCATCACCACGTCAGTTACGTTCTGCACCGGCGCGGCGAGCCGATCGCAATCTTCACCGGCGGCTCCATGCTCTACGGGTCCACCGGGCGCACTGACCTGCTCGGCTCCGAGCACACTGATGAACTGACCCACGCGCAGTACCATTCGGTCCGCCGTATCGCGGCCGAACTGGCCGCTGAGGTGGAGGTCTACCCCACACATGGGTTCGGTAGCTTCTGTGCCGCAACTCCGACCAGCGGGGACTCATCCACCATCGGTGAACAGCAGCAGTCCAACCCCGCACTGACTCAGGACGAACACACCTATGTCGACGAGCTGATCGCGGGCCTGTCTGCATATCCCGCGTACTACGCCCATATGGGCGTCATCAACACCAAAGGGCCGGCCCCGATCGACCTGTCCATGCCCGAGCCCGTCGATCCAGACGAACTACGTCGCCGCATCGACGCCGGGCAATGGGTCGTTGACCTACGAGCACGCACCGCTTTCGCCGCCGGCCACGTCGATGGCTCTCTCGGGTTCGAACTGTCGACCAGCTTCGTCACCTATCTCGGATGGCTTTATCAGTGGGGCGTGCCGTTGACGCTGATCGGTGAAACAACCGACCAGATCGCCGAGGCGACCCGCGAGCTGGCTCGGATCGGCATCGACAGTCCCTCCGGATCCGCCGTCGGTGAGATTCACTCGCTCGTCGGCGACGGAAAGGTCCGCTCCTACGATGTATCCGACTTCGCCGGACTCGCGGCGGCCACCGGCGAACGTGAGATAAGCGTCCTCGATGCGCGTCAACAGTCCGAGTACGCGGACAGCCACCTTCCTGGTGCCGTGAACATCCCCCTCCACGAGCTACCACACCGACTCGAGGAAGTTTCCGCGGCCGAAGTGTGGGTGCACTGCGCATCCGGTTACCGCGCATCGATCGCCGCTTCACTTCTCGACCGCGAACACCGCACAGTGGTCCTCATCGACGATGACTACGAGCATGCCGTGCAGCTCGGCCTCCACACATCGCCCGCCTGACGAATGCGCCGCCGCTGCGCAAGCCGCACGATGCGAGTGGTTCACGGGGCTGATCTCCCCGATTTCAGCAAACGGCCATCGGATAATTCCGACAGAGGGCAGGAAGCCCAACCCCTGCCCGTGCCGACGTCCGAGAAGGCGGCCACCGCTGGTCCAACGATCATTCGGGCGCCGTCCGAGTTTGTCGTTCTGCCAATTCGCACTGGATCTTCCGCTCGCCTTTGCTTCGGTGGCCGGACCGTTGTGACGCGCCATGCACGGTTCCGGCCGGGATGCGGTGCGCGGAGTCGCAGACATCCGCGTGCCCCGGCGACCGCGAGGAGCCGGGACGGATCAAGGTGCCACCGTGCCAGCAGTGTCGGTCATGCCGCGGCGGCGATCAGGCGGCCGATCACACCGGATTCGAGCAGGATGATGACGCCCAGCCCGATGAAGACTGTGGGCACGAGCCAGTGCTCGACGCGCTCGAGGGTGTCGATGACCTTCTTGTGGGTGCCGAGCATTCTGCCGGCGGCGCACCAGAGTCCGACACAGATCAGGAACACGGCGATGGTAACGATGGTCTGGGGCGCACCGAGAGTGCGGAAGACCGGGGTGTAGACGGCGATGTTGTCGGCGCCGTTGGCGATGGTGATGGCGGCGACGCTGATCGTCCCGGCCGCGACCACTACGGGTTCACCGTCTCCGTCGCTGCGTAAGCCCTGGATCAGTCCCCAGATTCCTAGCGACAGGGGAAGTAATCCGAGTAGTCCAACCCAGTCCTCGGGCACGATCACCAACCCGAGGGCGGCGACCACACTGATCGCGACGAGGGTGATCAGGCCGAGGTACTGGCCGGCAACGATCTGCCATGCCCGCGGCCGTCCTTGACTGGCGGAGGCGACGAACAGGACGGTCAGTACGACGATGTCGTCGATGTTGGTGCCGGCGAACATCGCTACCGCCGCGGCGATGGTGCCGATCATCCTCGCATCCGGCGGCTGCCGCGGCGCGGCCTGATCTCGGGTATTGCTGTCATTTCGAACTCTCCTGTGCGGGCGGGGGATCGGCCGGGTCGTGGGTGGACTCAAAGATCAGTGATGCGACGAGCAGCACGACGCCGCAGGTGATGTAGGTGTCGGCGAGGTTGAAGGTGGGCCACCAGCCGGTGTGGAAATAGTCGGTGACCTTTCCGTCGACGGCACGATCGATCACGTTGGCGGCAGCTCCGGCGAGGATCGCCGACCAACCCACCGTCCCCACCAGTGAAGCGGTGGGGACGGTGCGCCAGGCGTAAATTCCGACGCCGAGAGTGATGGCGGCGGTGACCGCGAGGATGATCCAGGCCGGAAGCTGTTGGCCGATGCTGAACGCGACACCGCTGTTGTACGCCAACTTCAGTTGCAGCAATCCCATATCGACGGTGCGTGCACCGGAAAGGGTACGGCGCGCAACGGGTTCGGCCGACAGTGCGATCGCGATGAGAGCGAGACCGACGACCACGAGAATCACCCGCCGCGTGCTACCTGTGCGGATTGATCGAGCCGCTAATTCGCTCACGTGCGGGCCTCGACCTTCCCCGCCGGTGCGGGTACCGATCCGGTGGGGAAGGCTTGCGCGCGGCCGGCCCGGACACCGTTGGCGATGACCACGATCTCAGCGACCTCGTGCACCAGGACCACGGCGGCCAGGCCGAGGACCCCGAACAAGGCCAACGGCATCAGGACGGTGATGATCGCCAGCGACAGTCCGACGTTCTGCAGCATGATGGTCCGGGAGCGGCGCGCGTGCGCCAACGCCTGCGGCAGGTGCCGCAGGTCTTCGCCCATCAGAGCAACATCGGCGGTCTCGATGGCCACGTCGGATCCCATCGCGCCCATGGCAATGCCCAAGTCGGCGGTGGCCAGGGCGGGGGCGTCGTTGACACCGTCCCCGACCATTGCCGTCGGGCGGCGCGCACGCAAGGTTTCCACGATCCGTGCCTTGTCCTCCGGGCGCAGGTCGGCGTGCACGTCGTCGATGCCGACGTCGGCGGCCAGCGCTTGGGCGGTGCGTTCGTTGTCGCCGGTGAGCATCGCGACGGTGTACCCGCCGCGTCGTAGCCCGGCAACCACCTCACGTGCTTCCGGTCGGAGCTCGTCACGGACGGCGACCGCCCCGATGACCGTTCCGGCGCGCTCGATCAGCACCGCAGTGGCGCCGGCATGCTGCATCCGCTCGATATCCCCTGCCAGCGGACCCGGGTCGATCCAGCCCGGTCGACCGAGGCGCACAGGTATGCCGTCGATGTAGCCGGTCAAGCCCGCCCCTGTGACCGCGTCCACGTCGTCGGCAGGCACATAGTCCTCGACGGCGGCGAGAATCGCGCGAGCGAGAGGGTGCTCGCTACGCGCTTCCAACGCTGCGGCCACCGCGAGAACGTCCCCGCGGTCGGCGCCGTTCGCGGTCGCGACGTCGATCACGGCGGGTTGGTTGCGGGTAAGGGTGCCGGTCTTGTCCAACGCGACGGTGCGGATCCGGCCGAGCGCTTCGAGGGCAGCGCCGCCCTTGACCAGGACGCCGAGCTTGGATGCTGCGCCGATTGCGGCGACAACGGTGACGGGGATCGCGATGGCCAGCGCGCACGGCGACGCGGCGACCAGTACCACCAGGGCTCGTTCGATCCACACCAGCGGATCACCGAGCATGCTACCGACCGCGGCGATAGCCGCGGCGACGATCATCACGCCCGGAACCAGCGGCTTGGCGATCTTGTCGGCGAGGCGTTGCGCCTCGCCCTTGCGGGACTGCTCGGCCTCGACGATCCGCACGATCTTGGCCAGCGAATTGTCCTGCGCATCTGCGGTGACCTCGACTTCGAGGACGCCGGTGCCGTTGATCGACCCGGCGAACACCTCGTCGCCGGGACCGGCTTCGACGGGCATCGACTCTCCGGTGATCGCGGAGGTATCCAGGGCGGTGCGCCCGCTGCGAATGATGCCGTCGGTGGCGATCCGTTCCCCGGGCTTGACGATCATGACCTCACCGAGCTCGAGCTCCGAGGGCGGGACGGTTTCCTCCCGGCCGCCGCGGAGCACTGTCGCGGTGTCCGGGACCAGGGACAGCAGGGCGCGCAGGCCACGGCGAGTGCGGGTGACGGCATACTCTTCGAGTCCCTCGCTGATCGCGAACAAGAATGCGAGCATGGCTGCTTCGCCGACCTCGCCGAGCAGTACCGCGCCGACGGCCGCGATCGTCATCAGGGTGCCGACGCCGATCTTGCCCTTGGCCAGGCGTGTGAGAGTGGACGGGACGAAGGTGTAGCCGGCAATGATCAGCGCGCCCGCTTCGAAGCCGATCCCGAGAGCATCAGGCCCGCCGGCCAGCCGGACTGTCAGGGCCGCGATCAGCAGCACGCCCGCTGCTGCGGCCGCCCGGATCTCGGTAACCTGCCACCACTTTTCGATCTCGTGTTCTTCCTCGCCCTCGGCGCGGGGTTCGTCGTGGCCGCAGCCGCACGCGTCACTCACGGCTATCTCCGGTGTCGGTGCCGTAATTCGGGCACAGGGCAACCGCGTTCCCTGTCGCGGCAAGCAGCGTCTCCGCCGAGGCGAGTAGGTCCATCAACTCCGGTCGGGCCAGCGAGTAGAACACCTGCCGACCTTCTGGTCTGCCGTCGACCAGACCGCAATCACGTAGGCATGCGACATGTGCGGACACCGTCGACTGGGCGAGGCCGAGTTCACCGATCAAATCCGCAACCCGCGCTTCTCCTTCGGCGAGACGGCGCACGATCGACAACCGGGTGCCATCCGAGAGACTGTGGAACAGTGCCACTGCCGCATCCAGACTGGACCCGCTGCCGGTTGCAGCGAGGCATCCCGACTCGTTATTCATCGTCATAAAACGATGATAGCAATGTAGGGCGATTCGAGGAAGGGTGATGCACCGGACTTGGAAGTGAATGCGGTACGCCAGCCGAACGGTGGCCGGCCGACGTACCTCACCAGGAACGGCGAAGTGACATCGGTAGATTCCGAGTTGCTCGCCACGGCATCACATGGGGGGACAGCAAGGACCCATCGCTCGACACAGCCAGTCGCACAACATCTCCAGTGGGTTCATTTCACACCTCCTTCTGAGCGTTCGCCGTCAGCGCGACGACGAGCGGTCCGAGTCACCTGCGGTTCCCGAACGTCATCCATAATGGACATTCCAGTGCGATGGAAGGTCAAGGATCTCGTGAAAATTGGTGAACTGGCCGCTCGGAGTGGCGTTGCCCCGAAGACGCTGCGTTTCTACGAGGACAGTGGGGTGATTCCCGTCCCGGTCCGAAAGTCCAACGGCTACCGGGATTTCGGTCCGGAATCTCTTTCGCGTTTGCGGTTCGTCCGCAGCGCCCAGTCTGCAGGTCTCACCTTGCGAGAGATCCGCCAGATCCTCACCACCCATGACCGCGGGGCGGCTCCTTGTGAGCAGGTCGTGGAGATGCTCTCGGAGCATCTCTCCCAGGTTCGTGGCAAGATCCGCGAACTTGCCACCCTCGAAACAAACCTTGTTGCGCTGCTGGGTCGAGCGGAAAGTGGGATTCCGCCGGAAACCGACGATGTCGGTGTGTGCTGGATCCTGGAATCTGAGCCTCAGGACGGTGTTGCTGAATCGTGAAATCGATTGCGGGTGCACCCCCCTGTTTCAGCAGGTTCGGCGCTCAGCAATGTGATGAGGTGAGCGAAGCGGTTGTAGCGGTGTTGCCGGTGTGTTGATCAGTCCGGTGCAGAAGTAGTGGTGTCGGGATCTGTCGGGAACATCGATTCGGCGGATTCTCCGGGTGCGGGAATTGACAGGCGCCGCCACTCGGGGGCCGAGGTCACCATTGAGCGTTTCCGGAACTTTCGTTCCCAGGGAGCCATGTGCACTTCGCCTTGCCTTGGAAAGCAGGAATCCTCTGCGAAACCTGCATCGCTGTGATCCAAGGTTGCTGGCGAGCATGAGTGGGGTTGTCTTGCGACGGTTCACTTGCCGGGTTTACTCGTGCTGTTTGTCGTCGATCCAGCGCCAACCTGGAAGTTGTTCGAGTCGTGCGGAGCGGGCGTCGGACAGAATTCCTCGGTGGTGGTGTTTTCGTTGGGTGCTGACCCATTCGCCGAGGGGATAAGTTCCGGTGACCGCGCTCTTGGATGGTCGAGCATGACCGGAGTTCGCGACGAACTGAGTCAATACGGAAAACCCTCTCTCCCATTGTGTTTGGAAAGGATCCCAGTCCCAGCCGGGCAGCGCTTCGAGGGCGGCGATTTTCTCGATCGCCAGGGTGCCGGTTTTGTAGTCGCGGCGCCGGTGGTGGACCCACTGTCCGAGGGAGAACCCGTCGAGGATCTCTGATTGTCGGGGGGAGGCTGTTCCGTGGATGGCGGTGTAGGCCTTAAGGGCCGAGATCCCCTGTATCCACGCGTCGCTCTCGCGGCCCCATCGCCACCCTGGGAGCTTGTTCAGTTCGGCGATACGATCCGGGGGCAGGGTGCCGGCGCGATGCTCTTCTCGGCAGCGGAACACCCATTTGCCCACGTCGAAGCTGTTGGCGCGCGCTGAGCGAGGGACATCGGCACCATCGTGCTCTCGGAGGTACATCTCGAGTGCAGAGCGCCCGGTTTCCCAACGAACGGTGTCGTTGTCCCACATCCAGGCGGGTAGGGCTTCGAGCATGAGAATCTGGGTGTCGGTGAGCTCGCCATTCTGGTGGGCTGTGCGCTGGGCGTTCGCCCATGCGACCAGATCGATACCATCGATCACGAGAGTCGACGACAGGTCCGTGTCGGGGCGCGCGGCGAGCTCGTCCGATAATGCGGACAGTGCTGCTCGCCAACTTTTGCGTCGCGGTTTCCCCCAGGTCCAGCCGGGTAGGTTTTCGAGGAGGTCGGCTTCACCGGCGGAGAGTGTGCCGTCCCAGTATGCGATCCGTCGACGTGCCACCCAGCCGCCGAGATCGATTCCGAACGCATGGACTCGACCTGCCGGGCCGGCATGACCTTTGAGTTCGACGAACTTCGTCAGTGCTCGGAATCCTGATTCCCAGTCGTCGGTGGGTGCGCCCATCACACGACCTGGGAGTTCTTCCGGGTTCTGCTACCGCAGGGAGCTGATGGGTTCATGCACACAAGGAAGGAGCGAGGCGGTAGCCGGCGCCGCGGATGGTGCGAATGAACTGTCCGTGCTGGGTGTCCGAGCCGAGTTTTTCACGTAGCCGCTTCACGTGCACCGCGACGGTGTTCGTTTCGGCGCTGTGACCCCAGACTGCGAGGCTGATCTCGCTTTGGCTGGCGACGTGGCCGCGGCGTTTGATCAAGTAGACGAGCAGTTCGAACTCCCGCTGCGTCAACTGCACTTCGCGGTTTCCGACGCGGGTCTCGTAGCCACTGGGGTTGACCCGGATCGGTCCGGCGGTGACGACACTGTCTTCGGCGAGGGAGAGCGCGGTGATGCCGGCGAACGGAGCAATGGTGGTGATGTCGTACGGGCGGGCAACGACCGCCGACGCGCCCGCGGCGAGGACTTCGCGCACGATGCGCTCGTCGCCCGACTTGGCTGCACCGACCAGGATCGGAACATCGGACCGGCTTCGAATCGTGGCCACCACTCGGGCGGCGTCGACGTTGTCGGTGTGAGCAGCCAAGATCAGGACGGTCGGCACCTCTGCACCCACCGCCAGTAGAGTCTCGGCACCGTCACGGCACCAGTCGGTGCGAATCCCCATGTGGTCGGCGGCCGCCATGAACTGCGCAGCGGTGGCTGGGTCCGGCTCCGCCAGAAGCAGACGCGTATGCGAATCGGCCAAGGAGTAGCCGTAATGCGCTCCCGCAGCGACCTCCCGGTCCGGCTGACGCAATTCGATAGTCAACTGTCGACCCCCTATTTCAGAACGTACCCATTGTCTCACCTGAAGTAGCCGGTGAGGAGGAGGTCGACTGCCCGCACAGCCACAGTGTCGCTCAGCCGAAGCGACCGGAGATGTAGTCCTCGGTGGCTTTTTGTGTCGGGTTCGAGAAGATCTTCTCGGTGTCGTCGATCTCGACGAGTCGACCGGGCTTGCCGGTTGCCTCGAGGTTGAAGAAAGCCGTCTGGTCACTCACACGCGCAGCCTGCTGCATGTTGTGCGTGACGATGACGATGGTGAAGTCCTTCTTCAGCTCGGTCATCAGGTCCTCGATCGCGAGAGTCGAGATCGGGTCGAGCGCGGAGCACGGCTCGTCCATGAGCAGGACGTCGGGCGAGACGGCGATGGCACGCGCGATGCACAGACGCTGCTGCTGACCGCCTGAGAGGCCACCACCGGGCTTGTCGAGGCGATCCTTGACCTCGTTCCACAGGTTGGCGCCGCGCAGCGAACGCTCGGCCACCTCGTCGAGCTTTTTCCTGTTGCGTTCACCGCTCAGTTTCAGGCCGGCGACGACGTTGTCCTTGATGGACATGGTCGGGAAGGGGTTGGGTCGCTGGAAGACCATGCCGATGGTCTTGCGAACGCCTACCGAATCGACGCTGGAATCGTAGATGTCCTCGCCGTCGAGCAGGACCGAACCCTCGACGCGCGCACCGGGAATTACTTCGTGCATGCGGTTGAGAGTGCGCAGGACCGTCGACTTTCCGCAGCCGGACGGACCGATGAACGCGGTCACGCTCCGGGGCGGGACGGACAGGCCCACATCGGCGACAGCGTGAAACTTGCCGTAGTAGATGTTGAGATCTTTGATGTCGAGGCGCTTGGCCATGTCTGGTGTTCCTGTCCGTTTCTAGCGCTTGTTGGTGAGGAAGCGGGTCGCGAGCGCCGCAAGAAGGTTGAGGAGTGCCATGACGATGATCAGCGTCAGGGCTGCGCCCCACACTCGGAGCTGGCCTGCAGGCTGCGGGTTGATCAGCTCGGTGTAGATCAGCAGCGGGAGCGAGGCCATGTTGCCTTCGAAGACGTCGAAATTGATCGAGCGGGAGTAGCCGACGAGCACGAGGACCGGAGCTGTTTCACCCATGACTCGGGCGATGGAGAGCAAGACTCCGCTGATGATGCCCGGCATCGCGGTCGGGATGACGATGCGCATGATCGTCTTCCACTTCGGGACGCCCAGTGCGTAGGAGGCTTCCCGAAGCTCGTCCGGGACGAGCTTGAGCATTTCCTCGGTGTTGCGTACGACGACCGGCAGCATCAGCAGCACCAGCGCCAGCGAGACGGCAAAAGCGCTCTGTTCGAATCCGAGGGTGGCGATCCACAGGCTGAAAACGAACAACGCCGCAACGATCGAGGGCACACCTGCGAGAACGTCGACCATGAAGGTCACTGTGCGAGCGAAGGCTCCGCGCCCGTATTCGACCAGGTAGATCGCGGCCATGATGCCGAGCGGGACGGAGATGAGCGCTGCGATCGCTGCTTGGATCAAGGTGCCGTACAGCGCGTGGTAGATGCCGCCGGCGAACTGTTCCGGAAGCACACCCTGCAGAGAATTCGTCCACCAACCGGAGGAGGTGATGGCGCGCCATCCCTTTTCGATGACGGTGAACAGCACCCACACCAGAGGAATCAGCGCGATACCGAAGGCAGCGTAGAACAGTACGGTGGCGATACCGTTCTTGGCTTTGCGGCTGGTGCTGATGCTTTGGAACGTCGGCGCCTTGGCCGGCGCATCGAGGAGATCGGCGCTCATCCGTTGACCTTGCCTTTCGCGACCATGCGAGCGAGTGCGTTGACGACGAAGGTCAATGCGAAGAGGACGAAACCAGCGGCGATGTACGCGCCGGTCGGAAGGGGAGCACTGAACTCTGCCGCTGCAGAGGCGATCTTCGAGGCGAAGGTGTAACCGCCGTCGAAGAGCGACCAGGTCGAGGCATTGGCAGCCGAACGCAAGATGATCAGCACGGCCACGGTTTCACCGAGAGCGCGACCCAGACCGAGCATCGACGCGGCGATGATGCCGCTGCGCCCGAAAGGCAGCACGGTCATACGCACGACTTCCCATTTGGTGGCGCCGAGGGCCTGTGCCGCTTCGATCTGCGAGCGCGGTGTCTGGCGGAAGACCTCACGGGTGACGGAGGTGATGATCGGCAAGATCATCACCGCGAGAACAATTCCTGCGGTGAAGATGGTTCCGCCGCCGGTCAAGGAGACGTTGCCTTCGCTGAAGAGGAAGAACCAGCCGAGGTTGTCGTTGAGGAACTCCGCGACCGGGCTGAGCTTGGGGGCGAGGATGAAAATTCCCCAGAGACCGAACACGATCGAGGGCACTGCGGCGAGGAGATCGACGATCGAGCCGAAAGCGTGGGAGAGACGCGCTGGCGCGTACTGCGTCAAGAACACAGCGATACCCAGTGCGATCGGCACCGCAATCGCCAGAGCGAACACCGAACTGAGCACGGTGACCGTCAGTAGGTCACGGATACCGAAACGCAGATTCGATGCATCGCTGGTGACGAATTCGGTGCTGGTGAAGAAGTTCGCGTTGTTCGCCTGCAGCGACGGGATGGCGCGAATGAGCAGGAAGATGGCGATCAGGCCGATGGAGACGACGATCGTGGCACCGGCACCGGTGGCCAGCCACCGGAATAACTTGTCACCGAACTGGTGTTTTCCGGTCGAAAGAGACGAGGGAATGGTCGGGGAAGTCTTGCCGCTGTGATCAGGCATGCCGGGTATCTTTCCGCCCGCCCCCGGAGCCGCCGCAGTGGGCGTCTCCGGGGAGCGGGTTACGTCGTCGGGGTGCAGAGCCATCGCTGATCAGGCAATCAGGAGATCGCGTTGACTGCGGTGGTCAGCTTCTGCTGGAACGCGCTCGGGAGCGGGATGTACCCGTTTTCCTCGAGACCGTTCTGGCCGGCGCCGATCGTGGACTGCAGGAACGCGCGGACAGCGGTGCCGACCTCGGCGTCGGGGTACTTCGAGCACACGATCTCGTAGGTAGCCAGCACGATCGGGTACGCGCCGGTCTCGGCGGGCTTGTAGAAGGTGGACGTGTCGAGCACGAGGTCGTTGCCCTCACCCTTGATGGTGGCGCCGGCGATGGTCTTGCCGACGGTCTCGGTGGTGATCTCGACCGGTTCGGGACCGGCGGAGGTCACGATCTTGGCGGTCTGCAGGTCCTGAGCCTTGGCGAAGGACCACTCGTTGTAGGTGATCGCGCCTTCGGTGCTCTTGATGGCGGCGGAGGTGCCCTCGTTGCCCTTGGCGCCCTCACCGACGCCACCGACGAACGACTTACCCGCGCCCTTGCCCCAGGCGCCGTCCGAGGCTGCGTCGAGGTACTTCTGGAAGTTGTCGGTGGTGCCCGACTCGTCGTTGCGGTAGATCACGTTGATCTTCTCCGACGGCAGCGAAGCGCCCTCGTTGAGAGCCTTGATCGCCGGATCGTCCCAGGTGGTGATCGCACCGTTGAAGATCTTGGCAGCGGTGGGGCCGTCGAGGACGAGATCGTCGACACCCTTGACGTTGTAGGTCACCGCGAGCGGACCGAACACGACGGGAAGGTTCCAGGCGTCGCTGGCGCAGCGTTCCTTCGCACGGTCGTACTCGCCCTTGTCCTTGCTGAGCGGCGAATCGGAACCACCGATGTCGGTCTGGTTTCCGATGAACTCACTCACACCGGCGCCGGAGCCGTTGGACGTGTAGTTGAGAGTCTGCCCGCTGCACGCCTGCTCGAACGCATTCACGAAACGCGTCATGGCGTTGGCCTGGGCGGTAGAACCACTGCCCTTGAGTGCCGACTTGCCGCCGCACTCGACATTCGAGGTCGAGCCCGCGCCCGTAGATCCGGTCGAACCCGTCGCGCCGGTGTTGTTGTCGCTGCCGCACGCTGAAAGCAGGAGGGTGCTGGCCGCCAGCACACTGAGGGCGGCGCCAGATCGCTTGAGCTTCACGTAGTTCCTTCGAAGTATCGGGGTTGCTCGCGCGGCGCGCGGCCACCGAGATCGAGTGACACTGAGCAGCGCTGATTGCCGCTCGGGTGATGAACCTAGAGGCCGGGGATGAACGGATATCGCTGCGAAAATGAACGGAACATGAATCCATGGGCGAAAGTTGAATGAACAGCCCGGCTACCGGCAGGTATTGCTTGACAATCCCAAATTAACTCAGTGAGTATTGACTCAATGACTATTGAGCAAAAGTTCTCGCTCGAACAACGCGCCGCTCTCTATGGCGCCCTGGCCGATCCGGCACGGTTGTCGATCGTCGACATGCTCGTCCTCGGCGACGCATCGCCCTCGGAACTGCAACGCCGACTCTCCATCTCCTCGAACCTGCTCGCCCACCACCTCGGGGTCCTCGAACGCGCTGGTCTCGTGCACCGATCGAGATCCGAAGGTGACAAGCGCCGTACCTACCTACGACTCCAGCCCACCGCGCTGGAGGTGCTCGTTCCTACCTCGTCGCCCTTGACCGCGACGCGGATCGTGTTCGTGTGCACCCACAATTCCGCGCGCTCGCAACTGGCCGCGGCGTTGTGGAACAAGCAATCCCACATCCCGGCAGCATCGGCCGGCACCCACCCCGCTCCCCGAATTCACAGCGGCGCCCTCGCCGCCGCCCGCCGCCACGACCTACCTCTCGACGCCACGCGCCCGGCCGATGTCGCCGATGTCCTCGCACCCGGGGACATGGTCATCGCCGTGTGCGACAACGCCCACGAAGAAATGCGCGAAAACCCGAACTCTCTTCACTGGTCGATTCCGGACCCTGCCCGCACCGGCAGTGCCGCAGCGTTCGACCGAGCCTTCGACGACATCGACCACCGAGTCGCTCGACTCGCCCCCCATTGCCTCCCGAACGGAGAACTCTCATGACCGACAACCTCAGCACCACAACACATCACCGCGACGACCTGACCATCGATCAACGGTTAGCCCTCAAAAGCGCCGCCGCACACCTGGCCACGGAATTCACCGACGTCTTCAACACCGAAACCATCGAGCGGTTCCTGCATTCGTCCTACGACCAGTTCGCCGGCCGCGCCTCCGTCGTCAACTACCTCCCTCTCCTGGCCGAACGCTTCGCCCGGCAGCGACTACGCGCCCTGGCCAAGGTCGAAGGACTCTCCAACGACGGCAAACCCACCGTGTTGTTCTTGTGCACGCACAACGCCGGACGCTCCCAGATGGCCATGGGATTCTTCGAAAAACTCGCCGGGGAACGTGCCGTCGCATGGTCCGGCGGATCCGAACCCGGCACCAGCGTCAACGAAGCAGCCATCGAAGCAATGGCCGAACGTGGCATCGACATCAGCGGTGAATACCCCAAGCCATGGACTGACGAAGTGGTCCGCGCAGCCGACGTCGTCATCACGATGGGCTGCGGAGATGCATGCCCGATCTTCCCCGGACGCCGCTACGAAGAATGGGTCCTTCCCGACCCCGCAGGTCTCGGAGTCGACGCGATCCGCCCGATCCGTGACGAGATCGAACGGCGAGTACTCACATTGCTCGACGAGATCGACATCGCCGCCCAGCACTGATGCTCGTCGATGAATTCCTTGCGAAGAAGGTCTCTCATGTTCATTCCGGCAGTGGTCACCGCTTTTGTGCACTGGCTTCGCAGCGGCTACCCGCAGGACGCACCGAGATACGGTCACAGCCCGCTACTGGCTCTGATGGATCAACGGCTCTCACCTGCGCAGATCAGTGAGATCGTGATCGCGCTCGACGGGGAGCCGGCCACCGAGGCCATCGACATCCAAGTGGCCATCACGGCTGTCGCACGGCGGATGCCCTCACCCGCCGATCTGAGTGCCGTATGCGCGGCCATCGAGAAATCCGCGTCCAGGGAAGGGGCCTTCCCGTGCTGCAGAACCAGAGGCGTGCCCCATGTTGCGAACTGATTTGATCGATGTCAATATTGATGTATGTCGAATCAAGATGTGGCGGAGACCGGCGCCTGTTGTTCGCCACTCAACCGTGAACCGTTGACCGAAGACTGGGCTGGTGATCTGGCCCGGATGTTCAAAGCGCTCGGCGATCCCGTCCGGCTGCGACTGCTGAGCCTGGTGGCCAGCCACGAGGGCGGTGAAGCCTGCGTCTGCGACATCTCCGACACCTTCGACTTGTCCCAGCCGACGATTTCGCATCACCTCAAGGTGTTGCGCCAGGCCGGACTCCTCGACTGCGAACGTCGCGGGACCTGGGTGTACTACTGGGTGATACCCGCAGCCCTGCAACAACTTTCCGCCGTTCTGCTCGTGGAAGCATCATCCACTGCCGCCGACGTCCCACAGGAGACCGCCGTATGAGCGCCCCGTCCAGTACCGAACACCCCGAAGTCGTCGGAAAACTCTCCACCCTCGACCGCTATCTGGCGGTCTGGATCGGCGTGGCCATGGTCGTCGGCCTGCTGGTTGGACGCTGGATCCCCGGCGTGAACACTGCCCTGGACAAGGTGCAGATCGACGGCATCTCGTTACCGATCGCCCTCGGCCTGCTGATCATGATGTACCCGGTGTTGGCGAAAGTTCGCTACGACCGCCTCGACACTGTCACCGGGGACAAGAAACTCCTCGCCGGCTCCCTGTTCCTGAACTGGGTTCTCGGCCCGGCGCTGATGTTCGCCCTCGCCTGGCTGTTTCTGCCTGACCTGCCGGAATACCGAACCGGTTTGATCATCGTCGGCATCGCTCGCTGCATCGCGATGGTGATCATCTGGAACGACCTGGCCTGCGGAGACCGCGAAGCCGCCGCGGTGCTGGTCGCCATCAACTCGGTGTTCCAGGTGATCATGTTCGCCGTGCTCGGTTGGTTCTACCTCTCGGTCCTGCCCGGGTGGCTCGGCCTCGAACAGACCACCATCGACACCTCGCCCTGGCAGATCGCGAAATCGGTCCTGATCTTCCTCGGTATCCCGCTGCTGGCAGGTTTTCTGTCCCGCTTCTTCGGTGAACGCGCCAAAGACCGCGACTGGTACGACAACAAGTTCATCCCCAAGATCAGCCCCTGGGCGCTCTACGGTCTGCTGTTCACCATCGTCGTGCTCTTCTCGATGCAGGGCGAACAGATCACCTCCCAGCCCTGGGACGTCGTCCGGATCGCGCTGCCCTTGCTCGCGTACTTCGCGCTCATGTGGGGCGGAGGCTACGTCCTCGGCGCCGCAATCGGATTGGGCTATGAACGCACGACGACCCTCGCGTTCACCGCCGCGGGCAACAACTTCGAACTCGCGATCGCCGTAGCCATCGCCACCTACGGCGCCACCTCGGGGCAAGCTCTTGCCGGCGTAGTCGGCCCGCTGATCGAGGTACCGGTGCTCGTCGGGCTGGTCTATGTCTCCCTTGCTCTACGCAAACGCTTCACACCCACTGACGGAAAGGTTTCAGCCCCATGACCGACAAGCCCAGCGTCCTGTTCGTCTGCGTCCACAACGCCGGCCGATCGCAGATGGCCGCGGGATTCCTGAGCCACCTCGCCGGCGATGCCATCGAGGTCCGCTCCGCCGGATCTGCCCCCGCGGAGACCATCAACTCCGCCGCGGTCGAGGCGATGGCCGAGCTCGGAATCGACATCTCTGCCCAGACCCCGAAGATCCTCACCACCGACGCCGTGCAGGATTCGGATGTCGTGATCACGATGGGATGCGGCGACACCTGCCCGATCTTCCCCGGCAAGAGCTACCGCGACTGGGTCCTCGACGATCCCGCCGGCCAAGGCATCGACGCGGTTCGCCCGATCCGCGACGAGATCAAAACCCGCGTCCAAGCCTTGATCAGCGAACTCACCGCCCCGTCGGTATCGCGCTGACCGCTCGTACTGCCCGTATTCGATCCCGTGAAAGAGACACTATGACCATCCCGTCCGCGGTCCATGACGTCATCATTGTCGGTTCCGGACCGGCCGGCTACACCGCTGGTGTCTACACCGCGCGCGCTGAGCTCGCGCCCCTGCTCTTCGAGGGAACCCAGTTCGGTGGCGCCCTCATGACCACCACCGAGGTCGAGAACTTCCCCGGATTCCGCGAAGGAATCATGGGCCCCGATCTGATGGAACAGATGCGCGAGCAGGCACTGCGCTTCGACACCGACATCCGCACCGAGGACGTCGAGGAGATCGATCTCAGCGGCCCGATCAAGACGGTCGTCGCGAACGGCGAAACCTACGCCGCGCACGCGATCATCCTCGCCATGGGCGCAGCAGCCCGCTACCTGGGCATTCCCGGTGAAGAACGCCTCCTCGGCCGCGGCGTCAGCGCCTGCGCCACCTGCGACGGCTTCTTCTTCCGTGACCAGGACATCGTCGTGGTCGGCGGCGGCGATTCCGCGATGGAAGAAGCAACCTTCCTCACCCGCTTCGCTCGCTCGGTCACCCTGGTGCACCGCCGCGAGGAGTTCCGCGCCTCACGGATCATGCTCGAGCGCGCCAAGGCCAACGAGAAGATCCGCTTCCTGACCAACGCAGAGCCCGTCGAGGTGCTCGGTGAGAACAGCGTCACCGGCCTCGTCGTGCGCGACACCGTCACCGGTGAAACTTCCACACTCGAGATCACCGGCATGTTCGTCGCCATCGGCCACGACCCGCGCAGTGAGCTCGTCAAGGACCAGGTCGATCTCGACGACGCCGGATACGTGCGCGTCGCTCCCGGTTCCACCGCGACCTCCGTCGACGGCGTCTTCGCTGCCGGTGACCTGGTCGATCACACGTACCGTCAGGCGATCACCGCTGCCGGCACCGGATGCTCCGCAGCAATCGACGCCGAACGCTGGCTGGCCGACCGCGGCGACATCACCGCCAACACGCTCGACGCAGCCGGCCACACCGTAGACGCCGTCTGACTCCCACACCCAGCGAAAGGAACTTCGATGAGCAAGCCTTCAGTGCTGTTCGTGTGCGTCAAGAACGGCGGCAAATCCCAGATGGCCGCCGGCCTCATGCGCAAAGCCGCCGGCGACCAGGTGGACGTGTACTCGGCCGGCACCAAACCCGGCGACGCGGTCAACGCCCTGTCCGCCGAAACGCTCCTCGAGGTCGGGGTGGACATCTCCGGTGAGACCCCGACGTTGATCGATCCGCAACTGGTGCGCAATGTCGACCTCGTCGTCACCCTGGGCAGCGAAGCGAAGGTCGATCCCGTCGCCGGTACCGACTTCGAGAACTGGGACACCGACGAGCCGTCCGAACGCGGCATCGACGGAATCGAACGAATGCGGCTGGTCCGCGACGACATCGCTGCCCGCGTCGACGCCCTGGCCGGGCGTCTGACCACGTAATCGACGTATCACCCCGGCTGTCAGCAGAAGATCTGGATAAGGAAAGGACACTCGTGCACTCGCAAGGGACACCGATCACGGTCGACGTTGTCGTGATCGGTGGTGGTCAAGCCGGAATGGCCGCCGGGTACTACCTGCGCCGCTCCGGCCGCGACTTCGTCATCCTCGACGCCGAAACAGCGCCCGGTGGATCCTGGCAGCACTACTGGGACTCACTGCACCTGTTCTCACCAGCCGAATACTCCTCGCTGCCCGGCTGGCCGATGCCGGGCTGGAGTCCCGGTTTCCCGCCCGCCTCACACGTCGTGGATTACCTCACCGCCTACGAGACCCGATACGACCTACCGGTCCGCCGCCCGGTCCGCGTCACGTCCGTGACCCGCTCCGGTGACGGGTATCTCGTCGAATCCGATCACGGCAGCTGGTCCGCGCGGGCCGTCGTCAACACCACCGGGACGTGGCGGCAACCATTCTGGCCGATCTACCCCGGTATCCGCGAGTTCACCGGCACCCAAATCCATACCACCAGCTACCGTTCGCCGACCCCGTTCGCCGGTAGCAAGGTCGCCGTGGTCGGCGGCGGAAACTCTGCCGCGCAGATCGTCGCCGAAGTCTCCACCGTCGCCGAGACACTCTGGCTGACGAGCCGGGAACCGCGGTTCCTGCCCGACGACGTCGACGGCCGGATCCTTTTCGACGTCGCCCGTGAACATGCCCGTGAAATCGCTTCAGGTGAAACCGATTCCGGTGGCATCGCCGGCCTCGGCGACATCGTGATGGTGCCCCCGGTCCAAGCCGCCCGCGAGCGCGGCGTGATGGTGGCGCACCCGATGTTCGACCGCCTCACCGCCACCGGATTGGGATTCGGCGATCACGTCGAACAGGTGGACGCCATTATCTGGTGCACCGGATTCCGCCCCGCGCTACGGCACCTTCAGCCCCTTGGACTCCGAGACGGCGACACCGGACGCATCGAACTCGACGGAGCGCACGTCGCCGGTGAACCCGGATTGATTTTCCTCGGATACGGCGACTGGACCGGTCCCGCATCGGCCACCCTGATCGGAGTCGGCCGCACCGCCCGCGACGCCATCACCGCACTCGACGACGACCTCTTCACAGTCCCGGCCATCTGAGCAACATCCGAAACAAAACAGAGGACACATCATGAGCACCATCGAAGTATTCGAACCCGCCCTGTGCTGCAACACCGGCGTCTGCGGCGACGACGTCGACCAAGCGCTGATCACCTTCACCGCCGACCTCGACTGGGTCGCGAGCAACGGCGGCACCATCACCCGTCACAACCTCGCCAACGACCCCCTTGCCTTCGCCGGAAACGACACCGTCGCAGCATTCCTCAAAATCTCAGGCTCCGAAGGACTCCCGCTGGCGATCGTCGACGGAGTCACCGCCCTGACCGGTACTTATCCCACCCGCAACCAGCTCGCGAAATGGGCCGGCATCACCGAAGCCGGAGCCGCGGACGCGCCGGCCGGGATCGCCATGCTCGGACTCGCCGACGGCTCAGCATGCTGCTCCACCGACGACGCCGACTCCACCACCTGCTGCTGAAAGCACCCACAACGCAATGAAGTTCCTGAACGATGCACCCCGATTCCTGTTCTTCACCGGCAAAGGCGGTGTCGGAAAGACCTCCATCGCCTGCGCGAGCGCGATCACCCTCGCCCGCGCCGGGAAGAAAGTGCTGCTCGTGAGCACCGATCCCGCCTCCAACGTCGGGCAGGTCTTCGGCGTGAGCATCGGCAACACCATCACCGACATTCCCGCCGCTCCCGGATTGTCGGCGCTCGAGATCAACCCGGAACAAGCCGCCGCCGCCTATCGCGAGCGGATCATCGGCCCCGTCCGCGGACTGCTCCCCGAGAAGGAGATCGCGGCGATCGCCGAACAGCTCTCTGGGTCCTGCACCACCGAAATAGCGTCGTTCAACGAGTTCACCGGACTGCTCTCCTGCCAAGGCGACATCACCGCCGACTTCGACCATGTCCTCTTCGACACCGCTCCGACGGGGCACACCATCCGGCTGCTGCAGCTTCCCGGATCGTGGACCGAGTTCCTCGACGACGGTAGGGGCGACGCATCGTGCCTGGGGCCGCTGTCCGGGCTCGAGAAGCAGCGAGCCATCTACGCTGACGCTGTTGCCGCGCTCGCAGATCCGCAGCGGACCCGCCTCGTCCTGGTCTCGCGCGCCCAGCGTTCGACGCTCGCCGAAATTACCCGCACCCACCGCGAACTCGCCGACATCGGACTGACCCATCAGCATGTCGTGATCAACGGTGTCCTCCCGGCACCGGGCGACGACACCGATCCACTCGCGACCGCGATCTACCGGCGTGAACAAGCCGCGATAGCCGGCCTGCCCGACGAATTGGCGCAGCTGCCCACCGATCAGGTCCCGCTCAAAGCGACCAATATCGTCGGCATCGACGCACTCGAAAGCCTCTTCACCCCCGACCTCAGCCCGGTATCCGCCGCCTCAGCGGACCCGGCCCTGCAGCTACCCAGTGCTCCGCTCTCATCCCTGATCGACGAACTCGACACCGACGATCACGGCCTGATCATGTGCATGGGCAAAGGCGGAGTCGGCAAGACCACCATCGCAGCCGCCATCGCTGTCGCCCTCGCCGAACGCGGCCACCAGGTGCACCTGACCACCACCGACCCGGCCGCACATCTGACAGAAACCTTGAACGGGGAACTCGACAACCTCCAGGTCTCCCGAATCGACCCCGCCGAAGCCACCGAGCAGTACCGCACCCGGGTTCTGACCACCAAAGGCAAGAACCTCGACGAACGCGGACGCGCGAACCTCGCCGAAGACCTCCGATCACCCTGCACCGAGGAAGTGGCGGTCTTTCAGGCGTTTTCGCGGGTGATTCACGAATCGAGCCGCAAATTCGTCGTCGTCGACACCGCCCCGACCGGGCACACTTTGTTGTTGCTCGACGCCACCGGCTCCTACCACCGGGAAATCGCCCGCCAAATGGGTGAGAACACGAACTTCACCACCCCGCTCATGCGGCTCCAGGACCCGAACGCCACGAAAGTCCTACTCGTGACCCTCGCTGAAACCACACCTGTCCTCGAGGCCGCCGGTCTGCAAGCCGACCTGCAACGCGCAGGCATTCACCCTTGGGCGTGGGTGGTCAACAACTCCCTCGCGGCAGCCGAACCGACCTCGACGCTCCTGCAGCAACGCGCAGCCGGAGAGATCACCGAAATCGACAGCATCACAAACAAATACAGCCAGCGAACCGCCATCGTCCCGATGCTCGCCGAAGAACCGGGACTATCTCGTTAACGGTGTTTCGGCCGTTTTCATCAGTAGGTTTCTGATCCGGGCCAACGATCCGCGAACGTGATCGCGAAGGCATTGAGAG